>CAZVAB010000166.1:0-3396 GCA_964625045.1 uncultured Oscillospiraceae bacterium
AAATTCCCCTGCGCAGCAGGGGAATTTGATTAATGCTCCGCGTAGGTCCGCAGGAACTTCTCCTTGAAGGCTTCGTCGCACTCTAAGCCCAGATCGTGCATAGCTTCCACGGCGCAGCCGTAGATGGGCTTTGCGTCGGACACATGGACGCGGATATCCTTGGGTGCCAGCGCCTTCACTGCCTGGACATACTCCGGGTAGTTGAAGAAAATGCCGCCGTTGAATACGATGTCAAAGGGCTTGCAGCCATTCTCCCGGTAGCCGATCCAGACCATGTCCGCCAGCTCCGAGGCGCACAGGTTAAAAATGCGGATCGCCACCCGGTCACCCATGTTCCTGGCTTCAAACACAGTCCTGGCAAAGGTGGCAATATGTGCCCGACCCTGGGAATAGATCTTGGAATAGTGCTCAATGAGGGTCTCACCGCACTGCTTTTCCAGCAGTTCTGTCAACACAGTGGGCTCTTCTCGGCCGATCTTGGACAGGAAGCCCGCCTTCAGCGCCAGTTTGCCCAGCACATAGCCGCTGCCGCAGCTATCCAGCAGAAAGCCGCCGCTGCAGGGGGTGTGGTACTCGTCACCTTTGCGGATGTACAGGGCAGAGCCGGTACCGCAGATGAGGCTTGCGCCGTCGTGATGCCCCAAAACGCCGGAGATCAGGCAGGGACCGTCCTCTTCAAAGCGCATTTTCTTGTAAGGAAGATGACTACGCAGATGATCCGGCACCAACGTGCCGTAGAAATTGATGGTAGCAATGGACGCATAGAACGCATCCACTTCCCCATCGAAATCTTCCGTCAGCCGCTTCATCACCGCAAGGAGATTTTCGTTAGTTGCTTCCACGCCCACATCCACAGGAATGCTGCCCTTGCCGATCACATGACCCAGCACCTGCCCGGTCTGGTCAAAGAGAACCGCATCCGCCTTTGTTCCACCCACATCCAGGGCAGCTAATATCTTTCTCTGTTCTGACATTCTTCTTATTCCTCGTTTTCAATGATGTACGCCCCTACGATCTCACCGTAGTAGGCAATGTGATGATCACGAACGCCATTCACTTCCGGGTAATACCGATCCAGGATCACCTGCGGAATGGTTTCCACCGGCTGTTCATTGCGATAGACCACCTTGCATTCCAGTGTCAAAGGCAGTTCCCGGATACCGGGGACTGTGATCTGCATGGGTTCTTCCAAATGCAGGCCCATTTCGCTGATCTTATCCTGGTCACGGCCGGACTTGGTGCCGCAGTAGCCCAAAATCTTGCCATCCACATTCCCAAAGGGGCAATTGACCGTAAATTCCGGATTTTCGTCCAGCAATTCCCGGGTATAGCGGCTTTCCCGCACATAGGCAACAAACATGGGCCGCCCCCATTCGATGCCAATGGTGCCCCAGCCGATGGTCATGGTGTTCACCATTCCATGACCCTTGGTGGTCAGCAGGATACCACGCTTCATATTCTTGGCAAATTCACCGGAGTAGTCAAACGGATCGATGATTTTCTTCATACTCGCCCTCCTCCATAAGATGACACCATTATAGCAGAGAACGGAGGAAATATCCATAGATTTTTGAAATTCATTTTCCATTCTTGACGATGCCCTTTTGTGAAGCTATAATGAAACAAAACAGAGAAAGGAGTGACAGAAAATGGCCCTCATGCTCATATTGGCAGCGGTGATCGTGGCGATCCTCGCCATGTGCGTTTACTGCTATCATGTCAGCTTCTATTCCCCCAACCGCACCCCCATGGACCCCTACGGCCCACATCATGGCAGACAGTATCTGGCTGTTTTGAAGGAACTTCACGCCGCGACCCGCACCATGGAAAACGCCACCAGCGAAACGGTCACCATTTCCAGTCACGACGGTTTGACCCTCACCGGTCATTACTACCATCAGCAAGCTGGTGCACCGCTGATGCTGCTATTCCACGGCTACCGCAGTATGTACCTGCGGGACTGCGCCGGCGGCTACGCACTGGGCAAAAAATTCGCCATGAATATCCTGGCTGTTGACCAGCGTGCCCACGAAAAAAGCGGCGGGCACACCATTTCCTTTGGCGTACTGGAGCGGCGGGACTGTTTCCGCTGGGTCCAATATGCCAATAAACGCTTCGGTGCGCAAACACCAATCGTTCTGTGCGGCCTTTCCATGGGTGCCGCTACGGTGCTGATGGCAACGGATCAGGCCCTGCCCAAAAATGTGGTGGCTGTCATGGCGGACTGCCCCTACGAGTCTCCCAAGGCCATCATCAAAAAGGTCTGCCGGGACCGGGATTTTGCCCCCAACCTCTCCTATCCCTTCATCCGCCTGGCTGGGCTTCTCTTTGGGCATTTTGATCTGGAAGAAAGCAGCGCCATCCAAGCCGCTTCCCATACAGATATCCCCATCCTGCTGCTCCATGGGGAAGATGACCATTTTGTTCCCTGTGACATGAGCCGCAATATCCACAAAGTGGCACCGGGAAACACCCAGCTTGTGACCTTCCCCGGTGCGGGGCATGGTCTTTCCTATGCGCTGCACCCGGAGCGCTACGAACAGGTCTGCCGGGACTTTTTGCGGCAGATCAGCGCCCTGGCAACCCATTTTAAAAATAGTGAAATTACACAAATTGATTGTTCTTTCAGCAGCGACATTTGACATTTTGATTTAAGAATGCTATAATTACAGTACCATCCACAAACCGAGGAGGAATTATTATGAAAAAGAACATCATAACCATCAGTCGTCAATTTGGCAGCGGCGGCAGAACCGTTGGCCGCCTGATTGCGGAAAAACTGGGCATTCCCTTCTACGACAAAGAGCTGGTAGACCAGATCGCTCTGGAATCCGGCTTTGCGCCGAAATTTGTGGAAGAAAATGGTGAACACTCCCCCGGTAAGAGTCTGCTGTCCTATGCCTTTGCTTCCAGCGGCGTTCCCGGCGTGATGAACGGAATGTCCACGGCGGACTTCCTGTGGAGCATTCAGTGCAGCACCATTTTGCAGCTGGCTGAAAAAGGCCCCTGCGTCATCGTGGGCCGCAATGCGGATTATATTCTGAAAGACCGGGAGGATGCCCTTCATGTGTATGTCCATGCGGATATGGACTTCCGGGCAGACCGGATCGTCCGGCTGTACGGCGAGTCTGAAAAGAGCCCCGCAGCCCGGCTGCAGGAAAAGGACAAGCGCCGCTCTGTCAACTATCAGCACTACACCGGCCGCACCTGGGGCGCATCTTCTAACTATGACGTGTGTCTGAATACCAGCACCATCGGCGTGGAAGAAGCCGCAGACATTGTTGTGAATATCGTTCAAAACTCCAAGTAACACACCGATTCAGCATTCGTGCTGTGCCCAGAAATCGAGTAGGAGGGGCTAAATAGCCCCGACCTCTCACACCACCGTGCGTACGG
>CAZVAB010000167.1:0-3379 GCA_964625045.1 uncultured Oscillospiraceae bacterium
TCACCGCCATCCAGATGGACCTGAAGAACAAGGGCCTGACCATGGAGATCATTGCGGACGCACTGGAGCGCTGCCGCAAGGCTCGTATGGAGATCCTGAACGAAGTGATGCTGCCCTGCATCGCCGCTCCCCGTGAGGAAGTGAGCGAGTACGCACCCAAGATGATCTCCATGAAGATCCCCGTGGATAAGATCCGTGAGGTCATCGGCTCCGGCGGCAAGACCATCCAGAAGATCTGCGCTGACACCGGTGCCAAGGTGGACATCGAGGACGATGGCAGCGTGTTCATCTCCGCTGTGGACTCCGCCTGCGCTTACGCCGCCAAGAAGATGGTGGACGATATCTGCTTCGTTCCCGAGGTGGGCAAGCTGTACTACGGCAAGGTGGTTCGCATTCTGCCCATCGGCGCGTTTGTGGAGATCGCTCCCGGCCACGATGGCATGGTGCACATCTCCAAGCTGGAGAACCGCCGTGTGGAAAAGGTCGAGGATGTCCTGAACCTGGGCGACATGACTTGGGTGAAGTTCATGGGCTTCGATGAGAAGGGCCGTGCAAACTTCAGCCGTAAGGACGCTCTGAAGGAAATCGAGAACCAGTAATCTGCCTGTGATCGCCCCGGCGAAAGCCGGGGCGAATTTTATCAATTGAGGGAAATAGATATGAAACGCCTGATCGCTCTGCTTTTGGTGCTGTTGCTGCTTACCGGCTGTACGCCGGTGGAGAGCACCGCACCCGAAAATACCACCGTCTCCACGGAAGCCACGCAGTTACCCAGCGGGGATGTCCCCACATGTTCCGGTCACGATGGCGACCCATATGTGAATGTGGACAAGGAAGAATTCTACGCCCATTACACCACCGCCTGCTGCTATGTGGATGCCGCTTACCGCTCCGCTCATTTTCTCATGTCCGGCTCTCTGGAAGTGCCCGGTCAGGCAGCGGTAACGGCGGAAAATCAGCCCATGGAGGGCACGTCCTACATCCGCAATACCGATAGCTGCTATCTGGACGATGGCAACACCTATGTGGTGGTGGATGCCGCCGGGGAAACGGTGATGCGCATTTACCGGGGCGGCGCTTATATCACGCTGGAGGAAGTGGCGGCGTATATGTATGCCTTTGGCGGCAGCGTGGAAAATATGCCCGCCAACTATACTTCCAAGAGACCCACCACCGTGGGCAACAGTCCCTGGGGCATTTATCTCCGGGGCAACCACTCTTTCTTCAGCGGAAACACCAGCAAATACCCCTATGAGCCGGTTCTGCCCAATATTTCCGGCTGCGGTGGGGAGCTGCAATACTTTGAAATGGACATCGGCACAACCGGAACGGCGACAGAGGGATACACTCCCGCCCCCTATAATGACGGCAAGAAGATCACCCGGGGCGCTGCCCGGCTTGTGTATACCCGGTGCGACCTGAACGGCGATGGCGTGTACAGCGAGAACGAGGTGTATGTGTTCTACACCTGCAATCATTACAATGATTTCCAGGAGTATTTGAACTATTACGGCGGCTGGGGCCAAATCTTTGGCAATATCACTGGCGGCGGCAGTCCCAGCAGTAAAACGGATTACAATCCCACCCCCTATGTGAAAACCGCCTACGCATCCTTCCAGAAACAGAATTGAAAAACAGGGTCAGCCGGGGAGGCTGACCCTGTTTTTCTTAACGACAACCAAAAAGAACCCCCGCCGGCATCCGGCGGGGGAGCGCATCAGGCATTGGCGTCCTTTTTGGTCTTGATGGCTTGGTGGATGCTGCTGCCAGCACCCAGGGCGGCGAACAGATACAGCATCAAAAGATCCTTGACATAGGCACCAACCACATCGGCTGCTTCGATGACATCGTGCACTGCGGGAAAGGCGGTGGCGAAATTGACATCAAATTCCTCCATGATGACAAGGGCCCAGTTGATCCGGTCCGCCAGGTACGGCGTGACCAGAATGAGCAAAATGCTGATGACGATGCCCTTGGTGGATAGCTGCCCGCCCAAAAGCTCGTAGCCCTTCAGGGTACACACTGCCAAAATCAGGCCGGAAACGGAGGCAACATACCCCAACTGCCCCAGAAACACGATGGACAGCGCACCAATGGCAGCACCCAGAAAAGCACCGACGATGCCGGTGATCAGATTTTCAGGCTTTTGCACCGGAACGGGCTGGGCTTGGGGAACATCGGTGACAGCACTGGCGGCGGGTTTGCTTTCAACAGCCGTGCCGCAGAATTCGCAGAAAGACGCACTTTCATGGATCTCTTTGCCGCATTTTTCACAGATCATACGAAAACCTCCCTGATATTTGGTAAGGTTAGATTACCATTTTCCTCGGAAAATGTCAAACCTTTCCCCGCAAAAGCAAAAAAATGGGCAAAAGCGCTAAAAAGAAGCCGGAGAATTTGTGAAAATGGGGCTTGCATTTGGGACGCATTTGGCCGATAATAGTAGCGAACATTGGAAGGAGCAAGAAATATGAAGATATCTGCTGCAACCAAGGCGTATGAGCGCTATCGTAACGCACCTGCGCTGCGGGATATTCACGAAGTATTGACTTTTTTACGGGAGACCGGCTTTGAAGCTGTGGATCTGACCCTGGAGTCCATTTACCACCCGGAATTTGTCCTGTCCGGGGAGGACTGGCAGAAAAAGGTGGAGGATCTGGGGGAAACCGCTGCCAAATTGGGCCTGGAGATCTACCAGTGCCACACCCCCTATGTCAAGGGCTGCTGCATCGCCACCTGCTCCCATATCAAGACGGAGGAGGATATGATTTTCTTCCGTAAAATGCTGCGGCGCAGCATCGAGGCCAGCGCCATGCTGGGGGTCAAATGGGCGGTGTACCACCCCCTGACCTTCCCGGAGCTGAATTTTGAAAGAATGCCGTCCATGGAAGCAAACCGGGCGTTTTTTGACGAATTTGTGGAGCTGGGCATCCAGCATGGGGTGGGCGCGGCCTTTGAAAATCAGCTGCCCAGCCTGGACCGGAAATTCCCCACCCGCTTTGGCTCCCACTATGAGGAGCTTATTGCCCTGGCGGACAGTTATCATGATCCGCTGGTGGGCATCTGCTGGGATACGGGCCACGCCAACCAGATGAAATTCCATCAGGACCGGGCCATCCGGGCTCTGGGCAGCCGCCTGAAAGCGCTGCATATCAACGACAACCACTATGGTCACCGGGATGAGCATCTGCTGCCCTACATGGGCGAGGTGGACTGGGAAGCGGTCACCCGGGCGCTGAAAGAGGTGGGATATACCGGCACACTGAACTATGAGTGCAAATACACCATGGAGTCCGACGGGGAATTTCAAAAGGAATTTGTTCGGGCCATGTACCGAAATGGCGAACTTCTGCGGAATATGCTGGATAAAAAGTAAAAA
>CAZVAB010000168.1:0-3377 GCA_964625045.1 uncultured Oscillospiraceae bacterium
GCTCCCGAATGGATGTCTGAGAAGGCTGTTTCCATCGGTAACTATGTTGTTGCTACCGGTATCGAGACCTTCCTGGGCGTGGATCCCTACTCCAAGGGTTCCGAGGAAGTCACCCGTCTGCTGCAGGGCGAGGACGGCGTGAAGCAGTGGGTCGAGGCAAAGTATGTTGTTGAGACCGACATCGAAAAGCTGGGCGACAAGATGATCGAGTGCATCGAAGCCAAGCGTGCCGCTCTGGGCATCTAAAATTTACTTAATTTCGAGGTCTTTTTCTAATGAAAGTAGCGATTACCGGCAAGGGCGGTGTGGGTAAAACCACCCTGTCCTCCACGCTGGCCCGGCTCTACGCTGACGAAGGCCGCACGGTTCTGGCTGTGGATGTGGACCCGGATGCAAATCTGGGTCTGGCCCTAGGCTTGAGCCAGGATGAAGTGGACGAGATCGTCCCCATCTCCAAAATGCGGACTTTGGTGGAAGAGCGCACCGGTGCCAACGAGGCAAATAAGTTCTTCAAGCTCAATCCCTATGTGGCCGACATCCCGGAAAAGTACGCCAAGGATATCAACGGTGTGAAGCTGTTGGTCATGGGTACGGTGGATGTGGGCGGCAGCGGATGTGTCTGCCCGGAGCACGTGATGATCAAATCCGTGCTGTCCAGCCTGACCTATCGGAAAAACGATGTGGTCATCATGGATATGGAAGCGGGTCTGGAGCATCTGGGCCGCGGTACAGCCATGAACATGGATCAGTTCATCGTGGTCATCGAGCCCGGTGCCCGGTCCGTGCAGACTTACCGCAATGTCAAGCGGCTGGCGGCGGATCTGGGCGTGAAGCAGGTGCGTGTGGTGGCCAATAAGGTGCGGGACGAGCAGGACGAAGCCTTTATTCGCAATGCTATCCCGGCGGAAGACCTGCTGGGCATCATGCACTACAACCCGGAGGTCATCGACGCCGACCGGCAGGGCAAATCCCCTTACGATTTCAGCCCCAGCGCGGTGGCGGAAATTCAGAAGATCAAGGCCATTCTCGATCGTGAATGAATAACATAATAGGAGGAAATACCGTGACACTTTTTGATAGAGTTTTTGGTGGTAACGACTACAACTATGACCGTACCGTCGCCGCCATTGATGAGGCCATCGCCACCTACGGCGAGAGCGAGCCTGTTGGTTTCCCCGAAACTGCTTACGCACTGCCCTGCTACTACGGCGTGACCGGCGTGAAGATCACCAACCTGGGTGAGATGAAGGCAGCTATGGAGACCATCAAGGCCAACATGACCCGTAATTCCCGCCTGCAGGACGCTTTCGACAGCGGCATTGCATCCGCTCTGTGCGCTGAGTTCCTGGAAGCACTGAAGTACATCCACGGCGCTACGCCCTACGCTGAGCCCGAAATGGGCCACCTGACCGACGCTTTCGTGCGTAACCTGGGTGTTCCTCTGGTTACCGGCGATATCCCCGGTGTTGCCGTTATCATCGGCGGCGCTGAGAAGCCCGAAGATACCGTTGCGCTGGTCAAGTCCTACCAGAACCAGGGCATCCTGGTCACCATCACCGGCGAAGGCATCAAGCACGTGGCTGACGCTGGCATGAAGACCGGCGAGAATGTCCGCGTCTGCCCCCTGGGCTATGAGATGCAGTCCGTCATCCATGTTGTTTCCGTGGCTGTCCGTGCCGCTCTGATCTTCGGCAATGTCACCCCCGGCGACTTCAAGGCCCTGTCCAAGTACACCATGGACCGCGTCAAGGCATTCGTCAACGCTTACAAGCCCCTGTCCGATGAGATCGTCTCTTACGGCGCAGGCGCCATCTGCCTGGGCTTCCCCGTTGTCTCCAACGAGACCGAGAATATGTTCCGTGTTCCCAAGTCCCTGATCCAGCAGCTGGATACCGAGAAGTGGAACGCAACTTCTCTGGAAGCCCGTGACATCAAGATCAAGATCACCAACATCGATATCCCTGTGGCTTACGCTACCGCTTTCGAAGGCGAGATCATTCGCCGGGGCGATATGCAGGTGGAAGTGGACGGCTCCCGTGTGGACTGCTTCGAGCTGGTGCATACCTGCGAAGCTGCCGAGCTGGAAGACCACAAGATCACCGTGGTGGGTCCCGAGATCGACGAGATCCCCGTGGGTTCCAAGATCTCCCTGTCCTACACCGTCAAGGTTGCCGGCAAGGCCATGCAGCCTGACTTCGAGTCCGTCATGGAGCGTAAGTTCCATGCTTACCTGAACTGCATCGAGGGTGTCATGCACACCGGTCAGCGTGATATGATCCGTATTCGTATCAGCAAGGCTGACTTCGAGGCTGGCTTCAAGTTCAAGCACCTGGGCGAAGTTCTGTACGCCAAGATCAAGAGCGAGTTCGACGCTGTGGTTGACAAGTGCGAAGTCGTGATTGTTGTGGATGCAGAGAAGAACAAGGAGCTGCGCCATGAGGCCAACGAGGTCTTCGCAAAGCGTGACGACCGTCTGAAGTCCATGACTGACGAGTCCGTGCCTGTTTACTACACCTGTATCATGTGCCAGGCATTCTCCCCCAGCCACGTCTGTATCGTCACTCCCGAGCGTCTGGGCCTGTGCGGTGCCGTGTCCTGGCTGGATGCCAAGGCTACCAACGAGCTGGATCCCACCGGCCCCTGCCAGGTGGTTCCCAAGGAGCGCTGCATCGACGAGGCTCTGGGCCGCTACGAGGACGTGGACGAGGCCATCGAGAGGTATTCTCACGGCGCTCTGGAGCACGTGACTCTGTACTCCCTGTTCCAGGATCCCATGACCTCCTGTGGCTGCTTCGAGTGTATCTGCGGCGTGGAGCCCTGCTCCATGGGTGTTGTCATCACCTCCCGTGAGCACGCTGGCATGACGCCTCTGGGCATGAGCTTCTCCGACATGGCTTCCATGACCGGCGGCGGTGTTCAGACTCCTGGCTTCATGGGCCACGGCAAGCAGTTCATCTCCTCCAAGAAGTTCATCGCAGCCGAAGGCGGCCCCGGCCGTATCGTCTGGATGCCCAAGGAGCTGAAGGAGCAGGTTCGTGAGCGCCTGGATGCTACCGCTCTGGAGCTGTACGGCGTGGAGAACTTCACCGACATGATCGCAGATGAGACCGTCTGCACCGAGGATCCCGAGCAGCTGCTGGAGTTCCTGGGCAATGTTGGCCACCCTGTTCTGGGCATGGAACCCTTCGATATGTAATTTTTCCAGGGGAGCGGCGCAAGCCGCTCCCTTTTTCTAAAAAAATTGCATTTTTTGCTTGACAAATGGAACTGCTTCTAGTATAATAACAAAGCTGATTTCGGCAGAAGCCGAGATTTTGACCACCCATGGCGGCGTAACTCAGTTGGTAGAGTACCCGGTTCATACCCGGTCTGTCACC
>CAZVAB010000169.1:0-3344 GCA_964625045.1 uncultured Oscillospiraceae bacterium
GTGAACCGGCAAAAAGGGCTGCTGCAAAAATCGAATTTTGCAACAGCCCCTTTTGAAGGTATTTTGAAGGTATCATTCTGTGACAGTAAAAGCCCGGGTGGCAACATGGGCAAAGTTGAAGTAGATCTCAACGGTGTAGCTGCCGGGGGCATCGGGCATAAAGGGAATGGTCAGCTTGCCCCGGCCTTGGTACCACATATTGGTCCAGGTGCGGCTTTCGTTTGCGATGCTGACCAGTTTTCCCTCTGCATCCCGGATGACATAGAGGGTAACGATCTCATCGTCAGAGGTGGAGTAGCTGTTCAGCAGCCGCATGGTAAAGGAGGCGCTGACGCCAACGCCAAAGCTTGTGGTAAAGTCGCTGTCTTTCACATCCCAGCGGTTCCAGTTTTCAACCTTGGGAGTGACGCACATTTTCAGGGAGATGCTTTCACTGTTCACGCCGTAGCCGCTGAATGTGTTTGCCGCAGGGACCTCATAGCTGCATTCGCCGCCGAAAGAGGTAGCGCCGTTGGCACCCTGAATAGAAATGGTGTAGCTGCCGCCGGGAACAATGGGGAAGATGGTTGCTTCGGCGGTGGCGCACTGGATCACCTGTGTTTCTGTGCCGTCCACACTGTACAGCAGCAACCAGCCGCTGTCAGGGGTGCTACCCTCGTAAGTCCAGGTGATCTTCAGCTTTCCTGTTTCAGAAGCATCCATTTGGATGTCCTGGAAAGTGATGGAACCGGCAGAGAGGAAAGTGCGGGCGTTGACGGTCATGCCGTCGGCAGTGATTTCGATGGTATAGCTGGCGGCACTGTCCAGCCCTGGGAAGATGATAGAAGGCTCTTCCGTGGTCAGGGTCTGGTCATAGCTGTCATTGTAGCACCGGACGGACCACTGCTTGACGGTCTCACCATCAGGGACGGACCAGGAAATGTGCAGGCCGCCATCCTGAAATCCAAGGATCTGCAGGTTTTCAGCGGTGATGACATTGGTGGGGACGAAAGTCAGGGTTGTTTCCCCGGACAGATACAGGGCAGAAGCGGGCTCCAGAGTAAAGGTGTATTCCTTGCCCACGGTCAGGCCCGTGATGCTTGCCATGTGACCGGAGAAAGTGGCGGTTTGCTCTGCCTCGCCGGGGGCACTGTAACGGACATTCCACTGGGGGGAATCCGGGCCCTGGACGGTAAAGCTCAAGATCACAGAACCGTTGTCCGGGCCGATGGCGGCGTGGAGACCGGAAATGGTGGTCAGTTGGGAAGTGGTATGGGTGGCAGAAGTGGTGCCGATCAGCTGATGGAAGCCATCAATGCGAACCTGGATCTTGTAATTCATACCGGCGCTCAAATGCTCAAAGACCGCCACACCGTCTACCACAGCGGCACGCTGGGTGGTGCCGTAGGTGTCGGTGCACAGAACAGTTAGCAGGTCGTGATCCGCATCGGTATCGACCCGTACAGTCAGCCGGTCCTCGCTGCCGCTGACGGTCAAGCTGTCAATGGTTTGCAGATAGTATTCGTTGTAGAACAGGTAGCCGCCTGCAACTGCCGCAATGAGAATAAAGCAGCAGATCAATGCGGCAATCAAACCCTTGCGGTGCTTTTTTGGGGGAGCGGAAGGGGCGTCTTCCACAGCTGCGGCAGGCTCTTCAACAGGCTGCGGCTCCTCCGGCGGGGTGTTTTCTGCTTCCTGGGCAGCTTCCTGGGCTTCCTCCGCTTCTGGTGCGTCGTGTTCCTCCGCTGTCACTTCCTCTGCTTCCGTTCCTTCTTCCTGGGGGGCGGGAAGTGTCACTTCAATGGGCTCGGGAGCAACTACAGGGCTGGGCAGCTCATGGGCAATGAGATCATCTGCCTGGGCCAGCATTTGCTCGGTATCGTTTTCTTCGGGTGCGGGTTCCTGGGCGGGGACTTCATTAGCTTCCGGTTCCGTTTCCTCTTCAGCGGTGTCATCGGTTTCTTCTGTTGCTGCTTCGTCCTCGGCAGGTGCATCGGCTTCTTCTGCCGCCACTTCGTCCCCGGCGGGAACATCGGTTTCATCCGTCCCGGTTTCCGCTTGGGCAGGTTCTTCATCGGCGGGGGATTCCACTTCTTCGTCATCCGCAGCGGCATTTTCCGTCACTTCCGCATCGGTTTGGGTGGGTTGAACACTGTCCAGCGCATCGTCCACCTGGGCAATGACCTCCGCTGTATCCAGCGGATCGGCGGTTTCGTCCGGCTCGGGATCTTCCGTTTCCGCAGGTTCTTCCTTCGGGACAGGGGGCGGGACGATGGGGGTGTCGTTGACACTGTTGCGCTGCAGATAATTGATCAGCGCCTGGCCCATTTGCATGGGGTCCTGCCATCTGACTTCGGGATTTTCGTCGCAGGCTTTCAAAATGATGGTGGCCAGCTCATGGTCAGCGTGGCGGGGGGCACGAAGCGGTGCGCCGGATTCCGGCAGCTGACCGTCATTGTATGCCATGTACAGGATCATGCCCACGGCGTAGGTGTCCATGGTCTCGTTCAGGGCAGAGTAAGCGTCGAAGATCTCCGGCGGGGTAAAAGCGCTCTGATACTTCTCCGGCAGGGAGGCGTAAGGCACAGACGCAAGGCTGATAAAGCCCAGATCGCCAATGCGGTATTCTCCATTGTTGCAGATATAGACATTGGTGGGCTGCAGATCGGCGTAAATATAGCCGAACCGGCGGCACACGGACAGGGCAGCACACAGGTCCAGACCCAAATTCACAGCGGCCAGGTGGGTCATATCATTGCGCTCCAGCTGGGTCTGCAAAGTGGGCCGGTAGCCACCCAAAAGATACACATCGTACCCGGCTTCCGGCTCCATGGGCACCAGCTGCCATTTTTCGTAGGGTACGAAACCCTCAAAGCGGGAGAGCTTTTGCAGCAGCTCCGCTTCCTCGACCACATCATCCGCCAGCTCCTTAAAGTAGGCTGTGGCACTTTCCCGGTCGGGGAAGGCACCTGCCAGCAGCAGCGCCGCCAGCTTCGCCTGGCTGGCAGGGATGGAGATCACTTTCACAATATATTTTTTATCTGTTTCCAGCTCCATGGCAGGGCAGCAGCGCACGCCGTCGTGATCGCTGATAGGGTCGCCCATGACGAAGCCGTCAAGCAAAGGGGAGATCAATGCAGGTTCCGACAAAATTATCGCCTCTTTCGTTACAACTTTCCTATTTCTTATATTCTAAGATATGCCCGGTAAAAAATCAACCACTGTTTTCCCGGATTTTTAGAATATTTCCATCTCTGCACGAAAGGTGGTTTTGACATTTGTCACTGGGTATGCAAAAATAGTGTAACAAAGTCAACTACCCACGGCCTAAAGGCCATGGGCTTGTAACTGCCCAGTCGTAGTAA
>CAZVAB010000170.1:0-3338 GCA_964625045.1 uncultured Oscillospiraceae bacterium
AGCCGTGTCTACTTTTTTGCCATTTTTAATTTGCGCAATTTATTGTACCTTATCCGGGGGCAAATGCAAAAAGAGGATCCGGGTGGATCCTCTTTCTGGACATAAAATCTCGACTGTCCTTTTTTGTTTTAGCTGATGGGGTAGCTCATCGTCTCTCTTCAAACATATTGTTAATGTTGAATACAGGTAAAACTACAGGTTCCACACCAGGTTGGGACGTCAATAAGGTTAATTCGCTTCTAATATACGGCATCAAAATGGCAACAGTATTTTTGCTCACCAAAGCGTTTCGAATATTGTCGTCAATGGGTTCTGAAGATTTTATAGTAAAGTATCCCGTCATACTGATTGCAACTTCATACTCGCCTTCTTTGCACCCATTAAGTGTCAATGTTGTTCGATAAATGTCATCGCATTCCATCTTTGAGATGTTAGACTCAAATTGCACCTCAAATTCGCTATCATTTTTTGCGCCGATGCGTTTGAATGTCAGATTTTCGAATTGCGCTTGTTTAAGTTGCAATACGCTCTTGTATTTTTTATCCATTTGAGGACCTCCTATGCTGCAACATTTTCTTCAATTGGATATAATTTACTTTTCTTATCAGATAGGTCTATGTGTGTAATTTGTAATTCTTCGGAAATTGTCCGCATTTTATGATCAAATGCATATCGTTCGTCGAGCTGTGAGCAATATATCGATGTCGCCATGCTGTTTGAAATACTCACATATTGTGTAACAGGAATATCCCATTCACTTTCTATTTGGGCATCATTTGCATTGCAGTTAGGCGCAATTGGCACCACATATTTTTGCGGATCAAATAACAACCGGGACAATTGCTCAGCATATTTTTTCACATTCTCGTCCAGAATTTTATATTTTGCATTAGTATATGGGAGTAAATCTTTGTTTACATTTTGTACTGGAATTTTCGTTACTTTGTCGCATTTTATATCATCATCAGAGATAATTTCCCAAATATCACCATTCGAGATAAAAGGTTCTTTCATATCTACATGGCCATAAAGGATATCAAACACTTGTAAAATAGTCATCTTCGATACATAATATGCGAAACGGTTTGTATCTATACATAGTGCAAGATAGTATGAGTTTTCGTCCTTGCATAAAAAATAAATCGGTATGCCATCATACTCCACTAAAACTTGCTCCAAATAAAGATTTTTGCCTTCTATAACAAAACTGAGTATACTATCCATAGCTTTACTTCACCTCTTAATCACAAAGCCACTCACATCTGCATCTGCAAATAACCACCAGCATATATGTCCGTCATGTGATCTCGTTTGTTGTGGACCACCCTCCATATACACATAACCTTCTGCCATTTTCTTTTTAGGGTTAGGAAAGTGCATTTGCTGAATTATTGGTTCCTCACTCATATATGTTGAAACGCCATAATAGTGTGGATCTTTTTCAAGATTTTGACGCACCCCGCGCATATTTTTGGGGTTCTTTTTCAATTCAAAATATGATCTAAAGTCATTACGCGACACAGCGGTATAATCATTTTCTGTGCGTTCAATTGCTCGGTACGCTTTTATTGGTGCGTATTGGAATTCAGTATTATGTGGAAGACTGATTTCGTTTCTAAGTAGCTTTTGTTGTAATATAACCGGAAATTTTTGATACAATGCTTCTAATTCAGTCATTCTACTCAACTTCTCTCTATTTTTTTGAATTGTACCATATTTTTCAAATCATTTCAACCACCACACGCAAATTATTTCCGTTAGTTTGTGTAGGTATTACAATGAGCGAGGGCATATATTGCAAAAGTATTTGACAAACCGGCAGCAAGGCGTTATAATAAAGATGTGGAAGCTCAGACGGTTGCCACAACACACATTCTTACCGGCTAGAGGGCTTAGCCCGCAAACATCGGTGAGCCGTTCTGGTTGCAGCAGACGGCTCACTTCTTTTTGTCCCGAACTTTATCGCACACATAACAAATGAGTGAGACAATGCTGGCGATGGAGCCGATGGCTCCAAGGATCGACAAAACAAGCGCTAAGATATTTATCGCCTCCCTTCGGAATAGATTTCCTACGAGAGCTATACACACGCCTCCATTCTGCTCTCGCAGGATGACAGGCAACCATCTTTTGAACCGCGCACCGTCTACAAAAAGACAAAAACTCAACTGTGGACGGTGGACTTCCACGAGCAGTATTGTAGCACAAATTGTCGCATATTGCAAGCGCATAGCGAGCATTGCTGGGCAATACGGAGAATTTGTATGTTTCACTTCCGAGAGCGACGGGGTGCGTTGTGCGCAGAATATCGCTCACCTGGCCCCAATTAGGGCCAGCCTTGTATGCAGCGGTTTCCGAAAGCATAACAAATGTAGAGCGCCCCGGTTTCCCGGGGCGCTCGCTCTTTTCAATCAGATTTTCAGTCCTTTTCTCCCGTGCCGCCAGATGCATCTGCCTCTGTGCGTTTGCATCCTTTTTGTCGGATGCGTCATCTGAGTCAATACGATCTTTTTCGTCATCATCGTCATGTGCAGTATCGTCCTCGCCCTCGATAGCATTCTGCACTGATACCTTGGTATCAGTTTCTCCATCGCCATCACCGCTGTGAACTACCACACACCGTAAAGGTATGTGGCTTCTTGGTTCGACGACCATTGCCCACCAACCAAATGATGGGTCTTACACAATCTCCCCAAGCGTATAGGTTCGGACGAGACCTCGCCCTACCGTGTATATGATGGCTACGCCAGTAGGCGCAGACCTTCGTTGAGAATGTTGATCGCGGCATTCTATCCTTATCCAAGAGTGATCACTCCTTTTCGTATTCCAATTCTTCAATAGGCTCGCCATCCAAATCTACTTTGAGCAGCGCCTTCGGCCCTCGCAGCCGTTCATACATTTGTTTTGCTTTCGAAAGCGTATCAAATGTATTGACGGTGAGGATCTCGTCGTTATCTGCAAAGGTCTGGACTTCGTATGCAACGGAGCTCAAAATATCTTTTTCGTACCGCTTCCGTTCGGTCATGGACAACAGCATATACATGATTTTTGCATCGCGGTATTCGTGTGTACAGAACTCCTCAAAACAAGGCCACACGCTGCCACCGAAACATATATCATGCTCCCATTTTTCCATGAGGCCACGGAAAGAGATATCCAGCGGATCCGTGATTGGCTCGATATCATTCTCAGCCTCCATCTGGTGTTCCAACGCATCAGTGAAGTCGCCCAGTGTAAAACCGTGGCAAATCATCCACCAGAGCTTGTACCGCTCAAAGGCGATCTGCTTGATATCGTTTTTAATATAGAATTCAGATGTTTTCATTGTTTTTTCTCCT
>CAZVAB010000171.1:0-3335 GCA_964625045.1 uncultured Oscillospiraceae bacterium
GAGCGTCCCCATTTCCAAACTTGGAAATGGGGACGCATTTTCTGTTGATCACTTTCTCAGGGCCTTGCGCAGCACGGGCACCATCAGCAGTGCTGCCGCACCGCCAATCAGAGCGGTGAACAGCTGGGGAACGCCGAAGGTGGCGGGGAGGGCTTTCAGCATGGGTGCTTTCAGAGCACCGGAAGCCATCAGACTTTCGGAGAGCACACCGCAGATGACCTTCGCCACCAGCAGATACAGCACCACGAATTTCGCACCGGCGGCAGCGGCCCAGGCGATGACCTGACGGACGATCTGCTTGCTGTCCTTGCCAGCAATGAAGAAAAGGAGCACCACAAACACAGTGTTGCCAACCATGATGGCCGGGACGGTCAGAATCTGAGGGGCGATACCCAGCAGGTATGCCAGAACCGGGGAGCACAGGGCAACGGTCACGCCGCAGCCAAGGCCACCGATCAGGACGGAGACAGCCAGCACCGCATTGACGAAGGAACCTGTGACCAGCTGCCCGGCGGGCTTGGTCAGGGCTTGCAGGCAGACGAGCAAAGCCAGCATAACGGCGGTTTCGGTGATCCAGCGGATTTTCTTGTTCATAACAGTACCTCTTTTCTCTTATTCTGTGCTGATAATGCCGGAATAGGCGGTTTTGACACTGACCCCGGGCAGTGTGCCGATCTTTCCTGCCAGGGCGGAGATGGCGTTCTGGGGGGCATCCAAAGCGATGGAGATGATATTCACATTGCGCTTCCGGTAGGGGAGCCCCATCCGGCCGATGATGTATTCTCCATATTCGTGAAGAAAGCTGTTCAGCAGCTCCACGGCGCTGGGGTTTTCCACAATGATGCTCATAACGGCGACACGTGTTTCCATTGGCAGACCTCCAAAATCAAAATTGCCGCACTGATACCGTGCGGCAATGATCGTCTGCTCCAGATGATCTGGGGAGAAACACCATATTCGCACCTTTCACGCAGCGGTCAGCTTAGTGTCAGAAGCTACTATCAGTATAGCAGAAGTTTACAAAAAAGCAACTGCTATTTTTTGGAATTTGGGCAGTTTTCATCAAGGCATCCATCGCATTGGATGATCCCGGCACAGCACAGGAGATAATCGCATTCGTTGCAGCAGCATTCGATGGTCTCGCCCTGCTGGTCCAGATGGGTGCCGTTTCCAAGGCAGTCCCTGCCGCCGTTGCCCGGATGGAGGGAAATGCCGGTGATATCTGTGATCATGTTTTGTCCTCCGTTTTGACTATGGGGATTATATCCCCTTATAATTGAAGATTATAACCCCCATAATAGGAAAAAGCAAGGGGGTCATGATATGATCGTGTTTGACAGGCTGTGGAAGATCATGGAGGAAAAGGGCATCAGCACCTATACCCTCCGGGAAAAATGCGGTTTTGACAGCAAGACCATTCGCCGTCTGCGTGCCAATGAAAATGTGGAGACCAAGACACTGGATAAGCTCTGTACCGTGCTGGACTGCCCGCTGGAGGCCATTGCCCAGTATCTTCCAGCCCCAAAGGAATAATACCACAAACCGACGGCGAATGCTGTCGGTTTGTGCGTGAAGGGCAATTTACTATTTACATTTTTGTCAAACTGTGGTATGGTTGTACCGTTGCGAAAGAAGGAGGAGACAGGGTGAAAAAACTTCTGGAAGTCTGTGTGGATTCCCTGGCATCCGCCCGGGCGGCGATTTCCGGCGGGGCTGACCGGCTGGAGCTTTGCGCCGCACTGGCCATTGGGGGACTGACACCTTATACAGAACTGCTCCGGCAGATCCGCAGGGAAAGTGATATCCCGGTCCGCTGCTTGATGCGCCCCCGGGCGGGGGATTTCTGCTATACCCCGGAGGAGATCGCTATGACGGCGGCACAGATGGGGGAACTGCTGGAAGCGGGAACGGATGGATTTGTCATTGGCTGCCTGACTCCGGCGGGAGAATTGGATGAAATAGCCATGAAGCCGCTTTTTGAGGCGGCCAATGGAAAGCCGCTGACCTTGCACCGCTGCATCGATGTGTCCAAAGACCAGGTGCAAACCTACCGTGCCGCTGCGGCGCTGGGCTTTGATACGGTGCTTACCTCCGGCGGCGCGGCAACCTGTGCAGCGGGAAAAGAGACCATCGCCGCCATGGTGCGTGAGCGGGAGAAAATCGCTGGCCCGGAAATTCTGGTGGGTGCGGGGGTGAAGGCTTCCGTGATCCAGTCGCTTCTGGGGGAAATGCCGGGTTTGCGGGCTTTTCACATGAGCGGCAAAGCGGATGTGGAGAGCGCAATGGTATTCCGCCGGGAAAATGTCCCCATGGGCATCCCGGGGCTGGATGAATGGCACATCAGCCGGACGGACGAAGAAAAAGTCCGCCTTGCCCGGCGTATTTTAGATGAGACAATAAATAAACAGGAGATGTTATGAAAATGAAACCTATTTCCGCATTTGGTCAGAGCAAGGAGAACATTATCGTCCTGGGTCACCGGGGCATCCGGGCCAAGTACCCTGAGAACACCATGTTGTCCTTCCGCAAGGCAAAAGAGATCGGCGTTGACATGATCGAGATGGATGTGCGCCTGTCCAAGGACGGTGTGCCCGTGGTCATTCACGATGCCCGCCTGGAGCGTACCACCAATGGCACCGGTTTTGTCAATGACTATACGCTGGAGGAACTGCAAAAGCTTGATGCAGGCGTGCGTTTCAACGGCGTGTTCAAGGACTGCCGCATTCCCACTTTGGAGGAGTTCTTTGCATGGGTGGCGGAGGATGACCAGCTGCTGCTGAATGTGGAGATCAAGGAAATGACCCATGAGTGCGTGGATAAGACCATTGCGCTGCTGAAAAAGTACAACCTCTTTGACCGTACCGTGCTGGCAAGCTTCGATGCTGCCATCATCCGTTATGCCCACAATACCTATGGCATTCTGGTGCAGGGCTTCCCGGAGAGCTATATGCGCAATTTCGACGGTCATACCTACGAGATCATGTATGGCGCTGGCGTGGAGATCAAGGACATGACTCCCGAATTCTGCCAGAAAATGTACGATCTGGGCGTGGAGCCCTGGGGCTATTGCACCGACAGCGATGAGAAGGTCTATCAGGCCATCCGTGCCGGCGTGACCATGGTCACCGGCAATGACCCGGAGCCTGCCCTGCGCATCCTGCGGGAACAGGGTCTGCATAAGTAAAAACCTAACGCCACCCGGTTTCAGCCCAATGTCATTAAGTTAAGAAAAGCTGGACTTCACAGAAATGTGGAGTCCAGCTTTTTTGTAACTATTTTCGAAAGGTTAATTATAAAATCAAATTGAACACCTGAACAGAAAAAAATCCATAGTG
>CAZVAB010000172.1:0-3324 GCA_964625045.1 uncultured Oscillospiraceae bacterium
AGGGATTTTTTCAAGAATTACCAAATATTTTTCGGGTTTCTTCCGCATTTTTCAGGATTTCCAGCCGCAGGGCCTGCAAATCTTGGAATTTCCGCTCCGGGCGGAGAAAGGCGAAAAATTCCAATGTCAGGGTCTTGCCGTACAGGTCGCCGTGGAAATCCAGCAGCCAGGGCTCTACAGTGATCCAGTGTCCGCCCACGGTGGGCCGGTTGCCGATGTTGGTCACCGCCAGGTGCGCCTTTCCCTCCACCCAGGCCTTGCAGGCGTAAACGCCGAACGCCGGGGTCAGCAGTGCCCCGGGAAACTGGAGATTTGCCGTGGGGATGCCGATGGTGCGCCCCAGCTGCCGCCCGGAAACCACCTGCCCCGTCAGGGTATAGGGATGGCCCAGCAGCGCATTGGCCCGGTCCAGCGCTCCATTTTCCAGCGCTTCCCGGATGCGGGTGGAGGAAATACGGATACCCTCCTGCTCCTGCTGAGGCACGATAACACAGGGCAAGCCCCGCTCCCGGCAGAACGCTTCCAGCTTCCGGTGGTCCCCTTCGCCATGATTTCCAAAGCGGAAATCATCCCCGCAGACAAAGCCCGCCGCACCGTCTTGCAACAGTTTTTCCAGAAAATCCGTCCAGCAGATCCCCATGACTTCCTTTGTCACCGGAAGAATGCGGACATTTTGGATGCCATATCGGCGCAGCAGCATTTCCCTGTCCGCCACGGTGCTGATGAGCTTGGGGGGCTGCTCCGTAAACAGTGCCTGGGGATGGCGGTCAAAGGTAATGGCCGCTGTTTCGCAGCCCTTTTCCCCAGCCAGGCGGCAGCAGGCTGTAAGCAGCGCCTGATGACCCAGATGCACCCCATCAAAAAAGCCCAGGGCATATATTTTCTTTGTCATACACATTACACATTCCATACAAACTGCCTCTCCCAGCGGGAGAGACGGTTAGACCTCAAAAAAGCTCTTGACGGTGCGCATCACGCCGTTTTCCACCTGGGAGAGAGCCAGAAATTCGCCGTTTTTGCCGTAGACCCGGTAAACGCCGTCCTCTTTCTGGAGGGAGAAAGCGTTGCCATTGCGGCAGCGCTGCTCCTGCTTTTCGCTCAAGGTGATGGCGGGGTGATTTTGGAACATGGAGTCCACGCTCCGCAGATACTGCTGGGGCGTTTGCGTCTCCAAAAGGGTGGCCAGGGGCACCGCTTCTTCAATGGTGTACTCCCCCGCCGTGACCCGGCGCAGCGCCTGCATACAGCCGCCGCAGCCCAGAGCCTGCCCGATATCCTTGCACAGGGTGCGGATGTAGGTTCCCTTAGAGCAGTGGACCCGCAACCGGGCGGTATTGCCGGAAAATTCCAGGCAGGTCAGCTCAAAAATCTCGATCTGTCTGGGCTGGCGCTCCACTTCTTTCCCCTTCCGGGCCAAATCGCACAGCTTCTGCCCATTGACCTTCAGTGCGGAATACATGGGGGGTATCTGCTGGATCTTCCCGCGAAAACGCTCCAAAATGTTCAGGAATTCCTCTTCCGTAACCGAAACTTCCTGTTCTTCCAGAACATTTCCGGTAACATCCTCCGTGTCCGTGGTCAGGCCCAGGCGGATGGTCGTTTCATAGATCTTCTGGGCGTGCTCAAAAAACTCCACGCCCCGGGTGGCACGGCCCACGAACACCGGCAGCACACCGGTGGCCATGGGGTCCAGAGTGCCGCCGTGACCGATGCGGCGGGTATCAAACACCCGGCGCAGCCGGGCGGTCACATCCTGGCTGGTCCAGTCCTGGGGCTTGTCCACAATAACGATGCCGTTCATTCCCCGTCCTCATGAGATCCGGTGTCCAGGGAATTGATGAGCTCCAGCATATGGGCACCGTAGGTGATGGAGTCATCCAGTGCCCACTGCAGCTGGGGGGTGTGGCGCAGATCCAGCGCTCTGCCCAGTTCCCGGCGCAGATAGCCGGAAGCGGACTCCAGCCCCTTCATAGCGTCCTTAGCCTTGCTTTCTTCCAGAAAACTGACACTGATCTTGGAAAAGCGCAGATCCGGGGTGGTCTCCACCCGGGTAATGGAGATCATGGTGCCGCTGACCCGGGGATCCTTGACGGTGCGCAGCAGTTCCGCCAGTGCTTTCTGGATCTCTTCATTGATGCGATTGATACGATTGGATGCCATAATTCATCCTCCTTTATTGGAAATCGCCGCACCGCATCAGCGGTGCGGCGGAGTTTCGGTTTATCTCTTCACTTCCTGCATGACGAAGCACTCGAAAATGTCGCCTTCCTTCAGGTCGTTGAACTTTGCGATGCTCATGCCGCATTCGTAACCGGCGGAGACTTCCTTCACAGCGTCCTTGAAGCGCTGCAGAGAGCCCACCTCGCCCTCATGGATAACGATGTTGTCACGCAGCACACGAACCTGGGCATCTCTGGTGATCTTGCCGTCCTTGACCATACAGCCGCAGACCGTACCCACAGCGGAGACCTTATAGGTCAGGCGCACTTCGGCGTGACCGATGATGGCTTCCTCAAACTTGGGTGCCAGCATACCCTTCATAGCGGACTCGATCTCGTCGATGGCATCATAAATGACCCGGTAGAAACGCATATCCACAGCGGTTCTGGCGGCGCTGGCCTGGGCACCGGCATCGGGGCGGACATTGAAGCCCACGATGATGGCACCGGCAGTGGAGGCCAGCAGGATATCGCTTTCGTTGATGGCACCCACACCGGTGTGGATGACCTTGACCCGGACTTCCTCGTTGGAGATCTTCTCCAAAGAAGCCTTCACAGCCTCGGCAGAGCCCTGGACGTCAGCCTTGACGATCAGGGGCAGCTCCTTCATCTGGCCTTCCTGCATTCTTGCGAACAGGTTATCCAGCGTGACCTTACTCAAAGCGTTGTTGGCAGCATCCTTCTGGGCCTGCTTGCGCTGCTCCACCAGTTCCCGGGCCATGCGCTCATCCACCACGGCGTTGAACTCATCGCCGGGGGCGGGAACTTCTGCCAGACCGGTGATCTCCACAGGCACGGAGGGGCCGGCGGTCTTGACGGTGCGGCCCTTGTCGTTGGTCATGACACGGACACGGCCCACGGAGGTACCGGCAATGACGATATCGCCCTGATTCAGGGTACCGTTCTGCACCAGCAGAGTAGCGATGGGGCCACGGTTCTTGTCCAGCCGGGCCTCGATGACCGTACCCTTGGCACGGCGGTTGGGGTTGGCCTTCAGCTCCTGCACATCGGCAGTGAGCAGCACCATTTCCAGCAGGTCGTTCAGGCCCATGCCGGTCTTGGCGGAGATGGGCACGATGATGGTATCGCCGCCCCACTCTTCGGG
>CAZVAB010000173.1:0-3320 GCA_964625045.1 uncultured Oscillospiraceae bacterium
ACCCCCGACCTACTGATTACAAATCAGTTGCTCTACCAACTGAGCTATACCGGCGGCTCAAACAGAACACGCTTATTATAGCGATGGAAGACCGTTTTGTCAAGCATAATTTTTCATTTTTTGAAAAAATATAAGAGGGGCGGCGGAAAAACACCGCCGCCCAGGTTGGTCATTCTTTTTTAAGCAGATCTGCCACGGTGATGCCCTCAAAAAACTGGTCGATCATGCGGTCCAGCTTGTCCCACATGGGCTTGGCGTCACAGCAAGTACCACGGGAGCAGCCCTCCGGGCCGTTGGCGGTGCAGGAAACTGCCGCAAGGCTGCCCTCGGTCAGCTTTAAGATGCTGCCGATGGTGTAGTCCGCCGGTTGGCGGTTCAGCCGATAGCCGCCGCCCTTGCCGTGGACAGCGTCCACAAAGGAGGCCTTGGACAGGGTCGCCATAATGGATTCCAGATATTTCTGGGAGATATGTTCCGCCTCCGCGATCTCTTTCAAGGGGACATATTCGCCTGGGGCTCGCTGGGCCAGGCACACCATCACCCGCAGCGCATAGCGGCCTTTGGTGGATACGATCATGGCTTAATTCTCGCCGTGGACCTGCTCGTGCAGCTCGTCGTGGTCGATCTCCTTGAACTTCTCCTTGTCGTAGGGGATGTTGTTCTTGTCGAAATAATCCTTCAGAGCGTTCTTGATGGCTTCTTCAGCCAGTACGGAGCAGTGCATCTTGTGGGCGGGCAGACCGTCCAGAGCTTCCGCAACAGCCTTATTGGTCAGCTCCAGGGCCTCCTCGATGGGCTTGCCGATGATCATTTCGGTTGCCATGGAGGAAGAAGCAATGGCGGAGCCGCAGCCGAAGGTCTGGAACTTCACATCCTTCAGGATGCCGTCTTCAATCTTCAGGAAGATCTTCATGATATCGCCGCACTTGGCGTTTCCGACTTCACCGACACCATCGGCATCCTCAATGGTGCCCACGTTCCGGGGATTCATAAAATGGTCCATGACCTTTTCACTATACAGTGCCATAAAATCTATCTCCTATTCAAAAATTACAGAATATATTCCCGCTTGCCGCACTGCAGATCGCTCCAGACGGGGCTGATGCTGCGCAGGTACGAAACCACCTGAGGAACGACGGCAAGGATGTGGTCAATCTCTTCTTCCGTGTTGTACTCGCTGAGACTCAGGCGCAGGGAGCCGTGGGCCACATCGTGCACCCGGCCAATGGCCAGCAGCACATGGCTGGGGTCCAGGGAGCCGGAGGTACAGGCGGAGCCGGAGGAGGCCTGAACGCCCTTCATATCCAGCAGCAGCAGCAGGCTCTCGCCCTCGATGCCCTCAAAGCAGAAGCTGACATTACCGGGCAGCCGGTGGATGGGGTCGCCGTTCAGGGCGCTGTGGGGAATCTGGGAAAGACCTGCAATGAGCTTGTCCCGCAGGGCAGTGGCCTTGGCGGTGTTCTCGTCCATGTTGCGGATGGCTTCTTCCAGGGCGGTGACCATGCCGCAGATGGCGGGCAGGTTCTCCGTGCCGGCACGCTTGCCCCGCTCCTGTGCGCCGCCTTCGATGACATTGCTCAAAAGGATGCCCTTGCGGCAGTACAGGGCGCCCACGCCCTTGGGGCCGTGGAATTTGTGACCGGAAAGGCTGAGCATATCAATGTTTTCGTCCTTCACATTGATGCGCAGATGCCCCACGGCCTGGACGGCATCGGTATGGAACAGCACACCCGCCTCCTTGCACACAGCTCCGATCTGGGCAATGGGCAGGATGGAGCCGATCTCGTTGTTGGCGTACATGGCGGTGACCAGGCAGGTGTCCGGCCGGATGGCGTTTTTCACATCCTGGGCGGTGACGTTGTGATTGGTGCGCACATCCAGATAGGTGACTTCAAAGCCCTCTTTTTCCAGCTTTTGCAGCACATGGAGCACGGCGTGGTGCTCGAAGGCGGTGGAAATGATGTGCTTTTTGCCTTTTTTTGCCCCCAGACGGGCGGCGGAAAGGATGGCCTGATTGTCGGCCTCGCTGCCGCCGGAGGTGAAATAGATATCCCGGGGCTCACAGCCCAGACACGCAGCCATTCTGGCCCGGGCATCCTCCAGCAGCTCCTTGGCCTTCTGGCCCACGGAGTGAAGGGAGGAGGGGTTTCCATAATATTCCTGGAAAACGGGCATCATGGCATTCAAAGCGGCATCACTGATCTTAGTAGTCGCCGCATTATCCGCATAAACTTGCATTCAAAAACCTCCTTGGGTTTTACCTAGTTTGTTCGTAGGTAATATACCACCATTTACCTACAATGTCAATGGGTAAATGGCGGGTTCGATTTCTATTTTCTTCCATATTTTTCGACTTTTTCAGCGGTTACAATCGGCGTGTCTTGGAATATTAAGAGGGCAGAGCGAAGGAGGGGCTGAAAAAATGAAATGTACGATCAGACGTGTCAGCGCCGTATTGGTATTGGTGTGGCTGCTGACCGGGACGGTTTTTGGAAAAGAGCTGGTGGCGGTGGGCCAGGTGGTCGGGCTGGAACTGCGGGGCAAGGAAGTCAGCGTGGCGGGATTTGACGATACCCAGGGGAGAGCGGCCCAGGCGGCGGGGCTGCGGCTGGGGGATATCATCCGAAAGATCGACGATATCCGCATCACCTGCGCCGATGATATCCGCCGGGCACTGGAAAAGGCAGACGGCACCGTGGCGGTGCAGATCTGCCGGGATGGCAAGGAAGCCACCCTCAAGCTGACACCCCAGATCACCAAAGAGGGGCCAAAATTGGGGGTGTATTTGCGCCAGGGGGTCACGGGCATCGGCACGGTGACCTGGTATGACCCGGAAAATCATACCTTTGGCACATTGGGCCATGGGGTCAACGATCCCGACGGAAATTTGCTGCACATGGTGGAGGGCTGGGCCTACCGGGCCAGCGTGATGACGGTAAAAAAAGGAAAATGCGGTCAGCCGGGTCAGCTGATGGGTTCGGTGATATCGACGGAGCCCTTGGGGACACTGTCTGCCAACACGCCCCGGGGACTGTTCGGCACCTGCAAATCCGGCTGGGTGGGGGAAGAAATGGAAATCGCTTCTGCTGACCAGATCAAAACCGGGGATGCGGTCATTCGCTCCACCATTTCGGGAGATAAGGTGCAAGAGTATTCTGTGAAAATTTTGAAGATTTATCCCCAATCCCGGGCCAATGGCCGCAATCTGCTGCTGAAAGTCACTGACCCGGCGCTGCTGGCAACCACCGGCGGCATCGTCCAGGGAATGTCAGGTTCGCCCATTTTGCAGGATGGGAAGCTGATCGGTGCGGTGACCCATG
>CAZVAB010000174.1:0-3320 GCA_964625045.1 uncultured Oscillospiraceae bacterium
CAATGGCCCGAAGGCGAAAGCCTTCGGGCCATTTTCTTGTAAAAATGTATAATTTTCCTGTGGCTGGCAAACACTACCTGCGGACACCAAATAAAGGAGGTTACTTTGATGTTTTTGAAACGAATGGTATCCGTGGGGCTGGCGGCGGTGCTGGCACTCTGCCTTTGCGGCAGCGCCATGGCGGTGGAGGTGGACTGCGATGAGGTTTACTGCTTCCAGGTGGAGGATTTTGGCGAAGAGAAGCTGGTGGGCATCTGCATTACCGGGCTGCCGGACAGCGCCTTGGGCACTGTGATGCTGGGCACCCGGGTGCTGCGGTGTGGGGACATCCTGACGGCGGAGCAGGTGAAGAAAATGACCTTTACCCCTTTGCAGACGGAATTGGACCGGGAAGCGGTGGTCACATATCTGCCCATTTATGAAAACCGGGTGGAAAAGGCGACAACGGCGACCATTTCCATCCACGGCAAGCAGGATCTGGCTCCTGTGGCGGAGGATTCTGCCATGGAGACCTACAAAAATCTTTCCAACGAGGGGAAACTGAAAGTTTCTGACCCGGAGGGAAAGGGACTGGTGTACACGGTGACCCGGCAGCCCCGGCGGGGCAGTGTGCAGGTCAATGGGGACGGCACCTTTGTGTATACGCCGAAAAAGAATAAGGTAGGGGTGGATTCCTTTGTCTACACCGCAACGGATCCGGCGGGGAATGTCTCCCGGGAGGCAACGGTGACGGTGACGATCCTGAAGCCCTCCAATGCAACATTCTACACGGATACGGTGGGCTCGAACTGCCGCTTTGAGGCGGAGTGGATGAAAAACACCGGGCTGTTCGTGGGAGAACAGATCGGCGGGGAGTTCTGCTTTGGGGAAAACCGGGCAGTGAGCAAGGGAGAGTTTTTGACCATGATGGTGAAAGCCCTGAACATTCCAGTGGAGGAAAATGTGGAATTCACGGGCTTTGCCGATGAAGTGCCCAATTGGCTGAAACCGTATCTGGCGGCGGCTGTCCGGGCTGGGCTGACCGCGGGAGTGCCGGTTTCGGACAGCGGGATGTTTGGCGTGGATGATGTGATCACCGGTGCGGAGGCGGCTGTGATGCTGCAAAATGCCATGGATCTGTCCGTATCCACGGCGGCGGAAGAAGGGGACGAAAGTATCCCTGAATGGGCGGCGGCTTCTGTGATGGCGATGAATGAAAACGGCATTACCGTCCGGGCGGAGGATAAGCTGGACCGGGGCCAGGTGGCGGTGATGCTGTACCAGGTGAGCCGGGCGGCGGAAACGGCCCCGGGATTGCAGATGTATCAATAAAGAATGTGCCTTCGGAAGAAGGCACATTTTACCATGTCAAAAAAGCGATTACTTGCGTTTTGCACTCAGCCAAAGCTTCCCCATGTGTAAAAGGGACAAAATCTATGATTTTGCTGGGATGGGTTGTGCGGAAAAGGGTGCCGATAACAAACATTTTTGGCAAATTCGAACCGGTTACAACCATCCCCTCAGTCAAAAATCAATAGATTTTTGACAGCTCCCCTTGTGCCCAAGGGGAGCCTTGGGCGCTCCTGCGCCAGAGCATAAAAGGTAGCTTCTTGACGATCTCGGATGCCCTCGAAAGAGGGCGCGTCCTATCATGTAGGGGATGAGTCTCCTTATCTATTGGAATTTTGATAGAAAAACTCCCCAACCGGGAGGTTGGGGAGTCAAAAGGGTGTCTTTTGGAATTACTTGCCAGCGTTGGCAATCTGAGCAGCCACTTCGTCAGCGAAGTTCTCTTCCTTCTTCTCAATGCCCTCACCCTTGATGTAGTGAATGGCGTTGACGAAGGTGACCTTGCCGCCCAGCTTCTTGGCAGCGTCAGCAATGTAGCCAGCCACATCGCCCTGGAACAGGTCGGAACGGACGAAGTCCTGCTGCAGCAGGCAGATCTCCTTGAAGAAGGCGTTGATCTTGCCCTGAGCGATCTTTTCCTTGATCTGAGCGGGCTTGTTAGCCATCTTGGGATCGTTGTCCATCAGAGCGACCTGGACGGACATCTCGTGGTCCACATCAGCCTGAGGAACCAGGGTCTTGTCCCAGTACTTTGCGCCCATTGCGGCGATCTGCATGGCAACGTTCTTGCCGATGTCGCTGACATCGATATCGCCTTCCACAGCCAGGTTCACCAGAACAGCGTGGCTGCCGCCCATGTGGACGTAAGCGACGGAGGTGTTCTCAGCGAAACGGTCGAAACGGCGGATCTGCATATTCTCACCGATGGACATGACCTTCTCCTGCATCACTTCGGTGACGGTCAGGCTGGTGCCGGGGTAGGTGGAAGCCTTCAGAGCGTCCACATCAGCGGGGTTCTCCTTGGCGACGATAACGGCCAGGTTCTTGACCAAGTCCACGAAAGCGTCGGTCTTGGAGGCAAAGTCGGTCTCGGCGTTGACTTCGATCACGACACCCACGCCGTCGATGACGGTGGCGTAAGCCATGCCTTCAGCGGCAACGCGGTCAGCCTTCTTGGCAGCCTTTGCCAGGCCCTTCTCACGCAGCCAGTCCACGGCCTTGTCCATATCGCCGTCGGTAGCAGCCAGGGCTGCCTTGCAGTCCATCATGCCGACGTTGGTCATTTCACGGAGCTTCTTAACATCCAGTGCGGTAAAAGCCATTTTGGTATCCTCCTAAATAATCTGTTCGTAAAAATTACTCAGCGGCGGGTGCTTCGACCTCAGCGGCCTCCACAGCGTCCTCACCCTGGCGGCCCTCGATGGCAGCGTTTGCCATGGTGGCAGCGATCAGACGGATGGCGCGGATAGCGTCATCGTTGCCGGGGATGACATAGTCGATCTCGTCGGGATCACAGTTGGTATCGACGATAGCGACAACGGGGATGTTCAGCTTCTTAGCCTCAGCAATGGCGTTGCGCTCCTTGCGGGGGTCAACGATGAACAGAGCAGCGGGGATCTTCTTCATTTCCTTCACGCCGCCCAGGTACTTCTCCAGCTTGGCAATCTCAGCCTGGTGCTTGATGACTTCCTTCTTGGGCAGCATTGCGAAGGTGCCGTCCTCTTCCATCTTGCGCAGCTGAGCCAGACGGTCAATACGGGTACGCATGGTGCGGAAGTTAGTCAGCATACCGCCCAGCCAACGGGCGTTGACGTAGTAACCGCCGCAACGGGCAGCTTCTTCCTTGATAGCGTCCTGAGCCTGCTTCTTGGTGCCGACGAACAGGATGTTGCCGCCATTGGCAGAAGTCTCACGGACAAAGTTGTAAGCCTCCTCCAGCTTCTTAACGGTCTTCTGCAGGTCGATGATGTAGATACCGTTACGCTCGGTGT
>CAZVAB010000175.1:0-3319 GCA_964625045.1 uncultured Oscillospiraceae bacterium
GGCTTCATCTTCACGAACCACTGGGCGGAGATGATGGGCTCCACGTCATTGTGGCAGCGGTAGCAGGTGCCCACATTGTGGGAGTAATCGTCGATCTTCACCAGATAGCCGCCGGCTTCCAAATCGGCAACGATCTGCTTTCTGGCCTCGTAGCGGTCCAGACCCTGGTACTTGCCGCCAAACTCGTTGACCTTGCCATTGTCGTCCAGCACACGGATGACTTCCAGATTGTGCCGCAGGCCAACTTCAAAGTCGTTGGGGTCGTGGGCGGGGGTCATCTTGACACAGCCGGTGCCGAATTCCATCTCGGCATAATCATCGGCAACCACGGGGATCTCCTTATTCACCAGGGGCAGAATGACCTTCTTGCCGACGATAGCCTTGTAGCGCTCATCGTTGGGGTTGACACAAACGCCGGAGTCACCCAGCATGGTTTCGGGGCGGGTGGTGGCGACGATCACTTCGCCGCTGCCGTCAGCCAGCGGATAGCGGATGTGCCACAGGTGACCGGGCTTGTCCACATATTCCACCTCTGCGTCGGACAGGGCGGTGACACAGTGGGGGCACCAGTTGATGATCCGGCTGCCCTTGTAGATCAGGCCCTTTTCATACAGGGATACGAATACTTCCCGGACTGCCTTGGAACAGCCTTCGTCCATGGTGAACCGGGCACGGTCCCAGTCACAGGAAGCGCCCAGCTTCTTCTGCTGCTCGACGATGCGGTTGCCATATTTGTGCTTCCAGTCCCAGACACGCTCCAGGAACTTTTCCCGGCCCAGGTCGTAGCGGGTGATGCCCTCCTTGACACGCAGCTCCTCCTCCACCTTGATCTGGGTGGCGATGCCCGCATGGTCAACACCGGGGATCCACAGGGCATCATAGCCCTGCATCCGCTTGTAACGAATCAGGGTGTCCTGCAATGTTGCGTCCATGGCGTGGCCCATGTGCAGCTGACCGGTGACATTGGGAGGGGGCATGACGATGGTGAAGGGCTTTGCGCCCTCTTTGCCCTGGGGCTTGAAGAAGCCGCCCTTTTCCCACATCTGGTAGATCTCATTCTCCACCTGCTGGGGCTCATAGATCTTGGGTAATTCTTTCATAACTTCCTCCTAAATTGAAAAACGCCCTGAGAGATAAACTCTCAGGGCGAAAAATAGACATTTTCCGTGGTACCACCTGAATTCCCGGATACAGGGCACTCATAAGCTGTAACGGGCTGACCCGCACTCCCCTACTGTTCCTTTCAGGGAGTAAGCTCCGGGGCGACAAGACCCATCCGCCCTTGCGCCCTCGCACCACCCGGCCGCTCTCTGAAAAGGCAAAACAGGAAAACTCCCCTTCTACGCATTTAACACCTAAAAAGTATCACATTTCCTGGAAATTGTCAATAGATACCCTTCACTTTTTCTTGTTTTCCGCATCATTTGTCAGCGATGCTTCCGTTTTCCTGTTCAGCCGGTCTGCGTGCAGCGCAAGTAGGGAAAAAATGGTATATCCGCCCAGGAGCACATAGGCAATGACCGGGAGCCACGCATAATCCGTGGCAAAAAATATGGTCAGAGATAAAAAGACAAAAGCAAACAGAAACAGCCATGGGGACATATATTTAGCGTATATCTTTGGCTCAAATCCGTCCTTCTGCGCAAGCTTTTGCAGGAGCTTCGCATTTGGATATCTTCGACAAATGACTGCGCAGCTTGCTATGACCAAAGCCAGCAAAAGGTAAACGACCGCCTCAAAGGTGTTTTCTCCGAACATATCAGCTCCCCCCGCTTTTAGAGTAACATTTTTCCTGTTGGTATTTGTTAAATGATTATAAAAATATCGATCAATATCCAAAAACGACAGTTTTTTTGATCATTTGCACCAGTTCCTGTTCGTCCTTCGGTAAGTGTTCCAACAAAATCCCCGCCTTGCCGATCTGCTTAGGCCCGTGGGCATCGGAGCCTGCGGTCATGGGCAAGCTGTTGAGCTGGGCGAACATCCGGGCGTAGTCATTACGCTCGTCATGATCGCTGTTGGCATTGAGCACCTCCACGCCGTCCAGCGCTGCCGGGGTGGTGGGCTTGCCGCCGTTGCGGTATGGGTGGGCGTGAATGAGCATGGCACCATCTTCCTTGCATTTTGCATAGAATGCCTCCACCCCCATGGTGAAGATACTTTCGGGATCTTGAAGCAGCGCATCGGAGTAGCCGTAGAGCAGGTAATCGTTCCATCTGCCGTCAAAGCGAACCTCGGCACCCCGGTAGACCTTCAGCCCCCGCTTCTCCCCTTCTTCTTTTACCATCCGGTAGCCCGTCAGAAAGGCATCCACTTTGTCCTGCCCGGCCTCTGTGCCGACACCCAGATATTGGAACGTGTCCCGGCTGTAATGATCTGTGACGATGACGGCGCTGTAGCCTGCTTCCAGGTAGCCGTCCACGATCTCTTTGGCGGACAAAATACCGCACTGGCTGGAATAGGCCGTATGTAAGTGGGTCTCGATTTTGAACATTTTCATGAACCATCCTTATTTCAACTTGACGCAGGTTTGAAATCTGCTATAATGGAAGAAAATACTTGTTTAGGAGCATTTTCCATGAAACTTTCCCTGGTTGTCCCCTGTTATAACGAAGCGGAGAATGTAAAGAATTTTCACGACGCGGTGATCCAGGCGTTCGCCGGCTGCGGCTACGATTTTGAGATCGTATTCGTGGACGACGGTAGCCGGGACGCAACACTGCACAATCTGAAAAAACTCCACGCGGCCCAGGCTTGCCCAGTGAAGATTGTTTCCTTTTCCCGAAATTTCGGCAAGGAAGCGGGGATCTTCGCCGGCATGGAGCACGCCAGCGGGGACTATGTCTCCCTCATTGATGCAGATCTGCAGCAGCGGCCGGAGATCGTCCGGGATATGGTCTCGTATCTGGAAGCACACGAGGAATACGATGTGGTGGCTGCCTATCAGGACCGCCGGGGCGAAGGTAAGGTGCTCTCCTTCTTCAAAAAGAGCTTTTACACCATCATCAACCGCATGAGCGATGTGCGGCTGCACAACGATGCCAGCGATTTCCGCACGTTCCGCCGCAGTGTCCGGGATTCCATGCTTGCCATGGCGGAATACCACCGCTTCAGCAAGGGGATTTTTGCCTGGGTGGGCTACGAGACCCACTTTATCCCTTACACCGCCTGTGAGCGGATGGCTGGCACCACCAAGTGGAATTTCCGCAAGCTGATGAACTACGCCATTGACGGCATCATCGGCTTCTCCACACGTCCTCTGCGCTTTGCAACCTACCTTGGCAGCTTGACCGGAGTTGCGGCACTGGTGTATCTGCTG
>CAZVAB010000176.1:0-3310 GCA_964625045.1 uncultured Oscillospiraceae bacterium
CCCCTATTCACTATTCTTTTTTTCTTATTTGTCACACATCATTGTAATACCTACACTTCTTAAACGTTTCTTAAGCGATTCTTTGTTGCATTCTTGCACATTCTCTGTTATAATAGCCCCGGCGCTTTTGCGGCGCTTTCAAATCACAACATACGAAAAGAAGATAGATATGAAATTTCTAACCAGTTTTTTTAAAGGGACCATCACCGGCATCGGCGGCATTGCTCCCGGCCTCAGCGGCAGCGTGCTTCTGGTGATCCTGGGGCTGTACGAAGATGCGGTGAACGCCATCGGCACCCTGTTCCAGAACTTCAAGAAAAATGTTCTGTTCCTGCTGCCCCTGGTGCTGGGCTTTGGCTGCGGTGTTTTGCTGTTCAGCAAAGTCGTGGACTTTCTGCTGGCGGAGTACGAGTTCTACACCCGCTACGCATTTCTGGGTCTGGTCATCGGTACCGTTCCGCTGTTTTTCCAGGAGACCCGGAAAAAGGGCTTTTCCAAAGGCTATTATCTGGTGATCCTGGGTGCCGCTGCCGCAGGCTTTCTGCTTTTCGGCTTCAACAGCAACCTGTTCCCGGTGGTCAAAGAGCCCAACCTCTTTCAGTCCATGCTGCTGGGCGTGATGGTGGCAGGCTCTTCCATCATCCCGGGTATTGACAGTGCCGTGATCCTGTCCGCCCTTGGGCTTTACGAACTGTATGTCAGTTCCCTTGCCAGTTTCAATCTGACGGTCCTGATCCCCGCGGGCTTCGGTCTGGTTTTTGGTGCACTGTTTTTCTCCGGCATCATGCACATTCTGCTGAATAAGTGCTATACCCTGACCTTTTCCGTGATTTTCGGCCTGTTTCTGTCCATTATCCCGGATGTGCTCAACAAAAGCTGCACAGTCACTTCCATTCCCCAGGGTCTTTCCGCTGTGGCCTGTGCCGTTCTTGGCTGTCTGCTGTCTTACTACCTGGGCGATATCCAGGGCAACAACGCAAAGCTCAAGCGCCTGTTCAAAAAAGCATAATATCAAGTGCCGGATGCGATCTGCATCCGGCGCATTTTTTAAGAGCGAATATCCTGCCCCGCAAAGTATTTCTTCATGGGCACATACAGCACGCCTGCCACCGCCAGGGCCAGCATGGCACAGGGCAGCACATACGCGCCGTTGTACACGATGGAATATAGCACCGCATTGTCAAAGGTGCCGATGCCCGGGATATTGGTCGGCTCATAGATCCGGTAGATGGTGACACCGCTGATAAAATGGATCAAAAACCGTCCGGCGCAGCCGATCACCGTTCCCGGGAAAATACCCCAGCTCTTGCCCTGGAACAGTCCCGCCAGGCCCAGCGGGGTAAAGGCCGCCAGATAGTCCAGCAGCATGGACTGCCAGCCCCAGGCATAAGCACCGTCAAAGATCAGCTGCAGCAGCCCGAATGTGAAACCTGCCAGCAGTCCCTTTCCCAGTCCCCAGCGCACGGCGTAAAAGCAGATGGGGAACATGGCGAAGGTGATGGAGCCGCCATTGGGCATATTGGGAAATAGCTTGATGTAGCTTAGGATCTGGGCCAAAGCCACCATCAGTGCGCCCTCGCACAGGGCAAGGATCTGTTTGTGGGATGCGTGTGTTTTCTTCATGGGAAACCTCCTGAAATAAAAAGTATCGCATTGCAAACCCGTCCAGGTGCAATGCGATACGGTTTTATCCGGCTATCCCATTTCTGCATCTTTCCCTCCGACGGTACTAACCGTATCAGGTTCACGGGTCAGGACTACCGATTCCACTCTCAGCCGACTGCAGCCGGCCCCCCGAAGACTCATTTGTTATGCGATTTAAGACGATTATAGCAAAGATATGGAAAATGTCAAGCCATTTCCGTTGCCAGTTCTCTGCCGCCCAGAATATGGAAATGCAGATGGGGCACCGTCTGCCCGGCATCATGGCCGCAGTTGCTCACCACCCGGTAGCCGTTGGTCAGCCCCTCTTGGGCGGCGATTTTGGGGATGATCTCAAAAATGTGGGCAACAATGGCGCTGTTTTCCCCGGTGATACCGTCCACCGACGGAATGTGGCACTTGGGGATCACCAGAATGTGGGTGGGGGCCATGGGTGCGATGTCCCGGAAAGCCAGCACCTTCTCGTCTTCGTACACCTTGTTGGAGGGGATTTCCCCGGCGATGATCTTACAGAACAAGCAATCAGACATATTGATTTTACCTCCCGGTATTTTTTCTTCATTGTACCACAGCTTTTTGGTTCTGGCAACGGCTCCGGGAAATTTTTCGGAAATACCCGCTCCCTTTCGTGGGGTTTCCCACCACTGCCGCTGTACAATGACCCTACCACATACAAAGGAGGAACGGCTATGCAGTGCCAAAAACTGAAAACATACATGGAGACCGGGCGGGTGGTCTTTCTCCCCGCCCGGGCGATCCGTCCCAATCCCGCCCAACCCCGGAGCATCTTCAATGAGGATGCACTGAATGACCTTGCCGAGTCAATCCGCCAGCATGGGATCTTACAGCCCCTTTCCGTGCGCCGGGTGGGCACCAGCTACGAGCTGATCGCCGGAGAGCGGCGGCTGCGGGCGGGGCAGATGGCGGGGCTGACGGAAATTCCCTGCATCGTCATGAACATGGACGACAAAGAGTCCGCCATGACCGCTATGATCGAGAATTTGCAGCGGCAGGATCTGGATTTTGTGGAAGAGGCCCGGGGCATTGCCAAGCTCATGGACACCTGGTCCATGAGCCAGGAGCAGGCGGCAAAGCTCCTGGGGAAAAGCCAAAGCGCCATTGCCAACAAGCTGCGGCTGCTGCGCCACAGTGCTCCGGTGCTGGACGCTCTGCGCCAGGGCAATCTCACGGAGCGCCACGCCCGGGCGCTGCTGAAGCTGCCGGACGAAACCACAAAAATGCGGGCCATTGAGGTGATCGTCCACCAGGGGTTCAGCGTGGCCCGGACGGAGAAATACATTGAAGAACTCCTCTCCGGCAAGGATCAGCAGATCAAGCGGGTCAATGTGGGGGCTTTTCTCAACAATTTAAGCCAATCCCTCCAGCGCATCCAGCGCAGCGGCATTTCCGCCATCTCTGAGCGCCGGGAAACCGAGGACGAGATCGTGCTGACCATCACCATTCCAAAGTAAATACCCGGGCAACGGATGCCATAGGAAAAGCCTTCCCCTCTGGGGGAGGTGGCAAAAATCTTTGATTTTTGACGGAAGATGGGGATATTCGATAGAATATCCTCGCCGTCAGGCGAAACGTCCCCAACCTCTCCCGGCCTCGCTTACGCTCGGCCACCCTCCCCAAAGGGGAGGGC
>CAZVAB010000177.1:0-3287 GCA_964625045.1 uncultured Oscillospiraceae bacterium
TTTATTCCCACTCGATGGTACCGATGGGCTTGGGCGTGAGGTCCAGGCAGACACGGTTGATGCCGGGGACTTCGTGGGTGATGCGGTTTGTGATATGGTGCAGCAGGGCGTAGGGGATCTCTTCGATGGTGGCGGTCATGGCATCGGTGGTGTTCACCGCGCGGATGATGGCCGGCCAGCCTTCGTAGCGTTTATCGTCCTTCACGCCGACACTCTTGAAATCGGGCACGGCGACGAAATACTGCCAAACCTTACCGGCAAGGCCGTTCTTGTCGAACTCCTCCCGCAAAATGGCATCAGCTTCCCGGAGGGCTTCCAGGCGGTCCCGGGTGATGGCACCCAGACAGCGGACGCCCAGGCCGGGGCCGGGGAAGGGCTGACGGTAGACCATGCCATGGGGCAGACCGAGGGCTTCGCCCACAACACGCACTTCGTCCTTGTAAAGCAGCTTGACAGGCTCCACCAGCTCGAACTTCATGCCCTCGGGCAAGCCACCCACGTTGTGGTGGGCCTTGACACCGTGGGACTCCAAAATGTCGGGATAGATGGTGCCCTGGGCCAGGAAATCAATGCCCTCCAGCTTCCTGGCCTCATCGTTAAAGACCTCGATGAACTCGTTGCCGATGATCTTGCGCTTGGCTTCCGGGTCGGAGACACCTGCCAGCTTGGTCAGAAAACGGTCAACGGCATCCACGTAAATGAGGTTGGCATCCATTTCGTCACGGAAAACCTTGACGACTTCCTCCGGCTCGCCTTTGCGGAGCAGACCGTGGTTGACATGGACACACACCAGCTGCTTGCCGATGGCCTTGATCAGCAGAGCTGCAACGACGGAAGAGTCCACGCCGCCGGAAAGAGCCAGCAGGACTTTGCGGTCACCCACCTGGGCACGGACTTCTTCAATCTGCTGATCGATGAAAGCCTGGGCAAGGGCAGGGGTGGTGATCCGCTGCATAGAGTCAGGACGCACATTGTTTTCCATGAGAAATACCCTCCAAATATCTATATTCGGTTTATTGCGTATATGGAAATTATACGCACATTTTATGCAGATTGCAACCACGGAAACGCAGTTTTTGAAAATTTGTCGATACGAAAAGAAATGAAATGCAAACGTTGCGGTTCTTGCACAAAAAGCACAAAACTTTTTTCTTGTGATTTACATTTTCGCCGGGATATGGTATCATAACAGAGAATGAAAACAAATGCGCTGTTTGCGCAACTGACGGAGGAAAAAACCATGCGCTATGACATTATCATTATTGGAGCAGGCCCCGGCGGCATTTTCGCTGCCTATGAGCTGGTGCAGCACAAGCCGGAGCTGAAGATCGCGGTGTTTGAGGCAGGACACGCCTTGAACAAGCGCCACTGCCCCATTGACGGAGAAAAGATCAAAACTTGTATCGGCTGCGGCAGCTGCTCGATCATGAGCGGCTTTGGCGGTGCGGGTGCGTTCTCGGACGGCAAATACAACATCACCAACGATTTCGGTGGCACCCTCCATGAGTACATCGGTAAGAAGAAAGCCCTGGAGCTGATGCGTTATGTGGACGAGATCAACATGAATTACGGCGGCGAGGGCACCAAGCTCTATTCCACTGCCGGCAGCCGCTTCAAGACCATCTGCATCCAGAATGATCTGCACCTGCTGGACGCTTCCGTGCGCCATCTGGGAACGGATATCAACTATGTGGTGCTGGAAAACATCTACAATTACTTGAAGGATAAAGTGACCTTCTTCTTCGACACTCCAGTGCAGACCATCAAGGCATTGGAAAATGGTTACGAGGTGGAGTGCAAGGATGCCTCCTACCAGTGTGATAAGTGCATTGTCTCCGTGGGCAGAAGCGGCAGTAAATGGATGGAGCAGGTGTGCAAGGAACTGAAGATCAACACCAAATCCAACCGTGTGGACATCGGTGTGCGGGTGGAACTGCCTGCGGCGGTGTTTGCCCATTTGACCGACGAACTGTACGAAAGCAAAATCGTCTACCGCACTGAGACCTATGGGGATCTGGTGCGCACCTTCTGCATGAACCCCAAGGGCGCGGTGGTCAATGAGAACACCAACGGCATCATCACCGTCAATGGTCACAGCTATGAAGATCCTGCCAAGCAGACGGAGAACACCAACTTTGCCCTGCTGGTTGCCAAGCATTTCTCCGAGCCTTTCAAGGACTCCAACGGCTACGGTGAGTCCATCGCCCGGTTGAGCAATATGCTGGGCGGCGGTGTCATCGTTCAGCGTTTCGGTGATCTGATCCGGGGCCGCCGTTCTACTCCCAACCGCATCGAAGAGGCATTCATCACCCCGACCCTCAGCGCTACCCCCGGCGACCTGAGCCTGGTGCTGCCCAAGCGGATCCTGGATGGCATCATCGAGATGATCTACGCACTGGACAAGGTGGCACCGGGTACTGCCAATGACGACACGCTGCTCTACGGTGTGGAAGTAAAGTTCTACAATATGGAAGTGGATGTCAGCGAGAATTTGGAGTGCTGCTATCCCGGCCTGTACATCATCGGTGACGGCAGCGGCATCACCCATTCGTTGTCCCACGCATCCGCAAGCGGTGTCCATGTGGCCCGCAACATCGTCAACGGCTGAGCATGATAAGGGGGGATCGAGCATGAATTTCTTGGAAGAGAGAATTTTGAAGGACGGCATCGTGAAACCGGGTAATGTGCTGAAGGTGGACAGTTTTCTCAATCACCAGATGGACATGGCCTTGCTGGAGGAGATCGGGCGGGAGTTCAAGCGCCGCTTTGCGGGGAAGAATATCAACAAAGTGCTGACCATCGAAGCTTCCGGTATCGGTATTGCCTGTTTTGTCGCCAAGGAATTTGGCGTGCCCATGGTGTTTGCCAAGAAATCCAAGTCCATCAACATCGAAGGCGAGATGTATGTGGCAGAGGTGGAGTCCTTCACCCACAAGAACAGAAGTCAGGTCATCGTTTCCAAGCGCTTTTTGGGCGAAGAGGATCATTTGCTGATCGTGGATGATTTCCTTGCCAACGGCTGCGCTTTACAGGGCCTGATCTCCATTGCCCAGTCCGCCGGCGCAACCATTGAGGGCCTGGGTATCGTGATCGAAAAAGGCTTCCAGTGCGGCGGGCAAATCATTCGCAATCTGGGCTACCACTTGGAGTCCCTGGCCATCGTGGACGCTATGGACCCGGAAAGCGGCAGCTTGACCTTCCGTCAGCAGTAAATCCCCCATAAAGGGTAAAAACGGGGCTGTTGCAAAATTCGATTTTTGCAGCAGCCCTTTTTGCCGGTTCACGAG
>CAZVAB010000178.1:0-3283 GCA_964625045.1 uncultured Oscillospiraceae bacterium
AGTTCGGCTACAGGAAAACGGCGTATCGAGGGCTAAAGAAAAACGAAAACCGGCTCTATGCAATGTTCGCTTGTGCCAATTTGTATTGCCTTGCCATGGCTGGGCGAAAACTTTCCACAGTTTGATGTAGGGGTTTTCTGCCCTTTTTAAGGAAAACGGGCATAAAGCCGGAGAAATATCAGTTATTTTAGTCCCAATCCAGCAAATTATTTTTACATTTTGGGTCGACAGCCGAAACAAGATAAATTATAGCGAATTATTCAGAGGTTCCCTAGATGTTAAGTTAAGAAATACACAGTGCAGTTGCGGATGCCGAAGGCCCAGCATTCTGCGTCGGTTTCAAAGTACAAGTCAATGCGGTTGTTTTTGATGGAGCCACCGCAATCCTCTGCCACGGCTTCACCGTAAATGTATTTGCCGTCGTTGGAAACGATATACATTTTGGTGCCATAGGGGATCACCGTGGGATCAACGGCGACAACGCCAACACGGACATGGGTGCCGGTGGAAGTCCATTCGTTGCAGCCGGGGTCAGTGTGGGTGTAGGCAGTGGCCTTGAAGATCGCCGCGTGGGAGAAATTCAAAACCTCGCCATCGGGAGTGGTGATAGTACCGTTGGTGATGATGGGCTTGCCATCAGCGGGAACGGTAGCTTCGGTCCCGGTAGAGGGCGCTTCTGTAGAGGGTGCTTCCGTAGAAGGTGCTTCTGTAGTGGGGGGGACGGTCGTGGGCGGGACAGTGGTAGGGGGTGCGGTGGTCGCCGGGGGATCCGTGGGCTCCGTTTCCGGGGCCATCTGTTCGGTGTATGTACCAACGGCGATGATGGCGGTGACGGGCTGGGTGACCACATCCTCACGGATGAGGGTGCGTTTCACTTCCTCACCGTCGATCAGGTTGACGCACTCGGTGCGAAGGATCTGACCTACAACACCGGGGGTCAGCACACATTCTTCCCCCTCACTCAAAGTGGGGTCATAGCAGTAGACCACATCATGGGGGATGGAAACGGTGTATGTTTCTTCAATGGTGGTGGTGCGATTGATGGTGATGGTCATGCCATCACGGGTCTGGGTGTCCATGGGGACGGAGACCACGTCTTCATTGGTCAGCTTCACCTTCAACCGGGACAACAGGGATTCTACGGTTTCACCGTAGCTGGTGATCTGATGGGTCACGCCCCACTGATTGACAGTGATGGTCTGCAACCGCTGAATATTGATCTCGGACATACCGCCGCCGTTTTGGGTGGTATAGGTGTCATCTGCGCCAAGTGTCAGACCGGCTTCGTCCAGCACGGTGGCAGGATCGGTGGCGTAGGTGGTGTGGATCACGACCCGGTTGCCGTCGGTGATGCGGTAAGTATTCTTGGCAAAGACGGTCTGGGCCAGCAGCATTACGATGCAGACAATGGGAACCATGAGCGCAGCCATGCGCTTGAACATGGTCATTCGCTTCTGTAAAATGCGATTATATTCCAGCATAGAAATAATCCTCCTCTCGCGGAATGGTAAGTATGATCGATACCAAAATAACAAATGGTATCAAATAGTTACAAACTAATGTATGGCCTTGAAACCTGGTTTATTATAACAAATATTCTGAAAAAGTCAAGTTTTTCCTTGATATTACGAGAAAACGACAACTTTTTACGCAATTATGCCAATTGTATTATGTAAACCGAAAAGGAAAATGTGGGTGCTGTTTTGTAAAAATGACACAACATCTGGTACAAAAGTGACAAAATGTTAACATTTTGCACATGAAATCTGTAAACCGTGTTATGGTTTCGATTTTTCCGATTATGGTAAACAAAAATGACCGATGGAAATGATATTTTTGCCCTAGGGGATTGACTTTTTCCAAAGTTTGTGCTACATTTTGGGTAGTCAAAAGCTGTGATGAAGACACGCAGACTCCGTAAGATTCCCAGAGAGGCCGCCGCTATGGTGCAAGGTGACTGTAACACTGCCGGGTTTGATACCACTTCTGAGCTGTGAGTGCGGAAATGCCTCGCCGGGTGCGCCCGTTAAAGCGTCAATGAGTGGCTCTTTCTTAGAGCAACCAGGGTGGAACCGTGGAATACGATCTGTATCCCACCCCTGAAGCATTCAGGGGGTGGGTATTTTTATACCTTTCTCCCAAGCATCAAAAGGAGGAATCATTATGTCCGAAGAAAATCTGTACACCTTTGAAAACCCCGAGTACCGCAAGACCTACTGGCACACCTGCGCCCACATCATGGCCCAGGCAGTCAAGCGCCTGTGGCCCGAGGCCCAGCTGGCCATTGGCCCCGCCATCGACGAGGGCTGGTACTACGACTTTGACGCTCCCTTCTCCTTTACCCTCGATCACCTGAGCAAAATCGAGGCGGAGATGAAGAAGATCTGCAAGGAGCGGCTGCGCTTGGAGCGCTCTGTCAAGAATAGAGCCGACGCTCTGGCCTGGGCCGACGAGCACAACGAGCCCTACAAGCGGGAGCTCATCGAAGACCTGCCGGAGGATGCGGAGCTGTCCTTCTACACCCAGGGCGAGTACACCGATCTTTGCGCCGGCCCCCACCTGGACCACACTGGTCGGGTCAAGCACAACGGCTTCAAGCTGACCAAGTCCTGTGGTGCCTACTGGCGTGGCGACTCCAAGCGCAAAATGCTCCAGAGAATCTACGGTATAGGTTTCCCCAGCAAGGACGAGCTTGAAGAGTACCTGCGCAAGCAGGAAGAGGCTCTGAAGCGTGACCACAACAAGCTGGGTCGGGAACTGGAATTCTTCACCACCGTGGAAGAGATCGGCCAGGGCCTGCCTATCCTGCTGCCCAAGGGCTCCCGGGTCATCCAGACCCTGCAGCGCTGGGTGGAGGACGAGGAGCAGAAGCGTGGCTACCTGCTGACAAAGACTCCCCTGATGGCCAAGTCCGACCTGTATAAGATCTCCGGCCATTGGGATCACTACCTGGATGGTATGTTCGTTCTGGGTGATCCCCACGACGAGACCAAGGAGTGCTTCGCTCTGCGGCCTATGACCTGCCCCTTCCAGTATCAGGTTTATCTGAACCGGGCTCGTTCCTACCGTGACCTGCCCATGCGTTTGGGTGAAACTTCCACCCTGTTCCGCAACGAGGATTCCGGCGAAATGCATGGCCTGATCCGTCTGCGCCAGTTCACCATTTCCGAAGGCCACCTGATCCTCCGTCCTGACCAGCTGGAAGAGGAATTCAAGGGCTGCTTGGAGCTGGCCAAGTATTGCCTGGATACCCTGGGCCTGCTGGATCAGTGTACCTTCCGGT
>CAZVAB010000179.1:0-3276 GCA_964625045.1 uncultured Oscillospiraceae bacterium
AAAAAAGACGCATCCGTATACACATCTTCCAAGACCTAACGATGTGTAACGAATGCGTTCGCATTTCCTACCCGGTGGCAGTTATTGTAGCCATATCCTACCACAGTCTTTACAAAAATGCAAGGAAAATCTCCGCCTTGACATTTCCCTTTCCTGCCTATATGATAGACCCATCAAGCGAATGGAGGAACGCCATGAAGCGTTTTCGAAAGATCTATCTGGAAATTTCCAACATCTGCAACTTAAAATGCGCTTTCTGCCCCGGCACGAAGCGGCCCAAGCGGGCCATGACGGAGGATGAATTTCGCTCCCTGCTTCCCAAGCTCCGGCCCTGGACGGATTATCTTTATTTTCACCTGATGGGCGAGCCTCTGTGCCACCCCAAGCTATACGACTTTCTGGCCCTTGCCCATGAGGCAGGCTTCAAGGTCATCCTCACCACCAACGGCACCGGTCTATTGACCCATGGGGAGCGGCTGCTGAATACATCTGGGCTGCACAAGGTCAATATATCCCTCCACGCCTTTGAAGCCAACGACCTTTCCATGCCCTTTGAAGAATACCTTGCCGGGTGCTGCGGCTTCGGTGTCAAAGCCCAGGGAAAGGTTCTGGTCTCCTACAGGCTCTGGAACAACGGCGGAGCCGACCAAAAGAACGCTCAGATCCTCACTGCCCTGCATCAGTTTTTCCCGGGAGAATGGGTCCAGGAGCGTAAGGGCATCCGCATCGGTCAGCGGATCTACCTGGAACACGGGGGCAAATTTGACTGGCCGGATCTTTCCGCCCCGGTGCAAGGGGAGAAAGTCCATTGCTACGGTCTGCTGGACCACATCGGCGTTCTGTGCGATGGAACCGTTGTCCCCTGCTGTCTGGATCATGAGGGGGATATCCCCCTGGGGAACCTGCACTGCCAGGACCTGGGCGAGATTTTGGACAGCCCCAGGGCCAAGGCCATTTTCGACGGCTTCCAAACCGGCAATGCCCCGGAGCCCCTTTGCCGCCGCTGCGGCTATGCCACCAGATTTCAATAAGGCATCGCCGCTCCAGCAGCCAAGTGAATGGTTTTATCTATTTTTCTTCCAAGGGCAGTGAAGTTTCCCGGTTATTTGTTTCCCCAGAAATCTGCAACAGCGTAAACTGTTGCAGATTTCAATTTACTTACTTCTTATCCCGCTTGCGGCACAGGTAGATGTCCAGCTTTTCCTTCATATTTTCCGGCATCTCCCGGGCGATGGGACAGCGCTTGGCGTTTGCCATCCGGGCGGTAAAGTCAATAACGAACTGAGCATCCTCCACCATCTGTTCCCCCTTCATCAGAGCGATGGTGTCGTAGCTGTTGTGAATGGTTGCGGTGTTGCCGGGAGCAATCCGGGCAAAGGAAATGGCAGGCACGCCCTTATCCGCAAAGGGTGTGGAGTCGCTGGAATACACATCCTGCTTCACGGACACGCCGAAGCCCCATTCGTCGCTCAGATATTTGATATAGCTGACCGTCGCCTCTTCCGTGGTGCAACAGGCGATGAATTTACCCATGATACAGCCGATCATATCCAGATTGATATTCAGCACCACATTTTTCAGTTCTTCTTCATGGGTCTGGCAGTAAGCCTTGGAGCCCAGCAGACCCACTTCCTCACTGCCGCACCAGACAAAGCGCAGGCCATAGCGGTGGGACGCTTTGGCGAAATGCTCCGCAACTGCCAGCAGTCCCGCCGAGCCGGACATATTATCATAAGCGCCCTGGGACAAGGAAGTGGAGTCATAATGGGCGGTGAGGACAATGTACTCAGGAATTTCACCGGGCAGATCCAGGATCACGTTGTGGGACTTGCCCTGATACTCCTCCTGATTCAGCACGATCTTTGCGTTAGCAGCTCCCACACGGATCAGTTCAATGGCAGACTTGGCGTTGATGTTCACACCGGGGATCTTGTTGCCCTTGCTCACATAGGGGCGCAGGATGCGCTGGTCAATGTCATGGTCTGCATAATTGGCATTGCCATCGTATGTAATGAAACCAATCGCACCGTTTTCCAGCAGATCCTGGTACATCCAGTAGCCCAGATAGCCGTCGATCATCACAATCTTGCCCCTGCACTGGGACAGGCTGTAAGCATCCGGGCTGCGCAGATAATAAAAGGGTGCTTCCACCTGGCCGCTGCCGGCGCAGAAATAGCCCTTGCAGGGGATCTCCTTGCCATCCACGATCAACTGCGCCTGCTGAATGTTTGCCATATCCACCGGGAACGGCTCCAGCACGGCGTTCAGGCCCATTTCCGCGCACTTGCCTTGCAGGTACTGAGCGGTGCGCAGCTCCTCCTCCGTGCCGCTGGTGCGCACATAGGCAGTATCCTCAAAGATCTTCATCATGTCCAATGCGTTCATGTCGATTCCTCCGTTTTTTTGATTTTGTTTATCATAACAGATATTTACGATAATTGCAAATGTTTCTAATCCGCAGACATAAAAATTCCCGGATGAAACCATCCGGGAATTGCGTTTACAGAGAGTAGCCCAGCCATTCCAGCTGACCGCCAAGGCAGCCGTAATGTCCGAACCGGAAGCGCTTTTTAGATAGCGCCATGCCAACCTCGTAAGCCTTTGTCACACTGTTGACGCAGACAAAGCTCAAAGGCGTGGCATTTTCCACACAGTACACCTGGGAGACGATGGATGCGATGTCAGAAACATCACAATCGATCTCAATGCTCTCATAGGTGTTGGTATCAAAAATCGATAGCTTATAATCTTCGTGGGGATATTCGTCCAGAAACGCCATCATCAGCGATCTTCCCCCATCGGTCATGGCAAGATCCCGGTCCTGGATACGCCATACCGGATCTCCCCGCAGCGGCCCGATCTTGGCCTCGTAAGTGGTTTTCATTCTCTCATCTCTCCCAAAAAGTCGTGCCACAAGATATTACCACGAAATGCGCCACGGGTCAATTTGGGATTTCGACGAAACTCGACAGTTTTTTTTATGTATTTTCGCCATAACAGGAAAATGCCAGTGTAAGGAGAAAGCAAGTGCTTTTTTGCGGAAAGACCATAAAAAAGGTATTTCGGTGTTTTGTCCTTGAGATTTAAACCTCTGGGTTCAACTGTTATGGGGGTACCGCCCCATGGGGATCTCCTTACAGCACACTACCACCGCATTTTCTGGGCAACACTTTGCGTCGCAAAATAGCTTTTCGTTTTGCTTTTCGCTGGAAGCGGCGATTATCTAGGGAACCTCTGAATAATTCGCTATAATTCATCTTGTTTCGGCTGTCGACC
>CAZVAB010000180.1:0-3246 GCA_964625045.1 uncultured Oscillospiraceae bacterium
CGTGGTCAGGCGCCACGACCCGCTATTCCAGCCTCACTACCCCCGTCGAAACCAGTACGGCCCCGTATGGAATATTCAGCTGCCTGGGGTGCTGCGCACCCCAGGATAACTTTTTTAGAAACGACCGTAGGGATCCGGCAGCTTGTTGGGCTCCGGGTAGGTCTCGCCGTGGGTATCCACGGTGATGGAAGCGATCTTCTGCTCTTCCACCGGGCGGTCCTGTGCGCCGGTTCTGGTGGCTGCAATAGCATCCACCACATCCATGCCGGAAGTGACCTTACCGAAGGCGGCATACTGACCGTCCAGGTGCTTGGCATCCTCGTGCATGATGAAGAACTGGCTGCCGGCAGAGTTGGGGCTGGAGGAACGGGCCATGGACAGCACGCCACGCTTATGGCGCAGCTCGTTCTTGAAGCCGTTGAAGAAAAATTCGCCCTTGATGCAGTAACCGGGGCCGCCCATGCCGGTGCCGTCGGGACAGCCGCCCTGGATCATAAAGCCAGGAATGACACGGTGGAAAATCAGGCCGTCATAGAAGTTATGATTGGCAAGATCAATGAAGTTGTAAACGCTCTGGGGTGCCTTTTCGGGGTACAGCTCGCCCTCGATGACACCGCCGTTTTCCATGGTGATCTTAAAATTAGGATTCATGTTAGTATCTCTCCTTCATGGCCCGGTCGATCTGGCGCTTGGCGTCCTTTTCGGCTGCGGCCTGTCTTTTGTCGTAAAGTTTTTTGCCCTTGCAAAGGCCGACCTTGACCTTCACACGGCTGCCTTTCAGGTAAACGGACAAGGGGATCAGGGCAAATCCATCCTGCTTGACCTTGCCAAACAGGCGCATGATCTCCCGCCGATGCATCAGCAGCCGCCGGGGCCGCCGGGGGTCCGGATTGAACCGGTTGCCGTGATCGTAGGGGGAAATGTGCATCTGATTGATGAGCATCTCGCCGTTTTTGATGCCGCACCAGGCATCTTTCAGGTTCAGTGTCCCGGCGCGGATGGACTTGACTTCCGTACCCTTCAGCTCGATCCCTGCTTCCATTTCCTCCTCCACGAAATACTCGTGATAGGCTTCCCGGTTGCGGGCCAGGACTTTGATGCTTTCCTTTTCCAGATGACTCCCCTCCTTTTTCCATTCTCTAATTATTATATCACGACTGTCAAGTGATAAAACAGTCGCTTTTATGAAAAAGCATCCGCAAAATACGGATGCTTTTCGTCAGGCGGGAAATGTATTGGTAAATAGGATCACCACAGGCAGCGTCAGGGAAAAAACACTTACCAGCCAGGGTGTCAGGGTGCGCTTGGAGCAGAACATCAGGATCAGGCACAGGGCAGTCACAGCCATGGGACCGAGAACAGCCACCTCCCGCATGAGCTGAATGCCAAATTCTCCGTTGGACTGCAAATTGATGCCCACCAGCACAGGCAGCTTTGCCAAATTGTTCAGTGCCAGCAGCACCGCAGCCACCGCCACAGGCGCGGCAAGAAAGATCTTACGGAATTTCAGCACATAGTGAAACGCAGCTTCCAGCTTGAGGGAAACGACCTTGCAAACATATCCAACCTTTTTCATGGTCGGCTGCATTTTTTTGACCATGGTATTCCATTTGACCATAAATTGATCCAAAAAGTTCATAGACTACCTCCGGGTAAATCACTTGCTTGTATCATAGCATATTTTAGCCTTTGTTTCAAGTAAAATTCAAGGCTGCATCCAGTCCTCTTCCCGCAGGATCTTGCAGGAAAGGATCTGCTTGTCTTCCACTTCAATAAGCCCCAGGGTGCCGCCCCCATGACCGCAGCTGCCCGGGTTCAAGACCCACATTCCATCCACCAGCCGGCAGTCCGGTTCGTGGGTGTGTCCATAAAGGGCAGCTTGGGCGTGGGATGCCCTTGCGTCCTGCTCCAATGTTAAGCGGGTCATCTTCACCATGTGCCGGTGCCCATGGGTCATAAAGAGCCGCACGCCGCATACATCGCAGCAAATGGTCTCCGGGATGATACTGGTAAGCCGGTAGCGGTCGCAGTTTCCGGGGACCTGATAAAAAGGAATGTGGGGATTTTCTTCCCCAATGGCAAGGCCATCATCATAATAGTCCCCCAAATGGACGATGGCATTGGGCTTCAATGCGGAAACCGCACTGCGCATCAGCCGCAGAGCGGAATGGGAGTCAGACAGCACCAGGATCTTCATGGGGCACCTCCTATCTCTTTTCCGTAATTATACCACAGGAGTCTGAAAATATCTACCCCCACATTTCATGGCACATTTCCCCTCCCATGCTCATATAGTATTTTGAAACGAAGTTATGGCAAAGGAGGCATTGCGCATGGAGGATCGTGGAGATATCCCCAAGGGGATCAGCATGGAACAGGCGGCAAAGCTTGCTCAAAGTGAAGCGGGACAGGCGCTTCTTGCGAATTTACAGTCACAGCACGGTGACACACTTCAGTCGGCCATTGCCCAGGCCCAGGCCGGGAACTATACCCAGGTAAAAAAGACACTGGCAGCGCTTCTAAACTCCCCGGAGGGAAAGTCGCTGCTGCGGCAGTTAAGGGGGCAGCAGGATGGATGATTTTGAAGGAAAACTCAATTCCATTCTGGGTAATCCCGAAATGATGACACAGATCATGACCCTGGCCCAGCAATTGGGCCAGAGTTCCCCCAATTCTGCTCCACCCCCGCCGCCTCCGCCGCCCCAGGAAAACAGCGGCCCGCCCATGGATATGGCAGCCATCGCCAAGCTTGCGGGTGCCGCTGGGAATATGGGTGTTGACAAAAATCAGCAGGCGCTGCTGCGGGCACTTGGCCCATATATCAGCGGAGAGCGCATCGGCAGACTGGAAAAGGCCATGCGTGCGGCAAAACTGGCTTCTTTTGCTACCTCGTTTCTGGGTAGCGGCATCCTATCCCCATCAGGCAGGTGATGAACGATGTATAACCGCTATGTTCCCAGATCCGACGGTACTTATCAGAAAAACCGGATTCCAACACCCCCGCCGCCGAAACCGCCGCAGCCGGAGTGTGCTCCACCACATCCACCGCATCCATCGCCGCCACCGCCGCCCTATCGGCAGCCCAACGGTGCCTGGGACTTCCTGCGGCAGCTGCTGCCGAAGGATCTGGATACCGGGGATCTGCTGATCATCGTGCTGCTGCTCTTGATGGCGGGAGACTGTGAGGAAAACAAGAGCACCTGGCTGCTGACCCTGGCACTGTACCTGTTTCTTTGACAGGATCTT
>CAZVAB010000181.1:0-3208 GCA_964625045.1 uncultured Oscillospiraceae bacterium
AATGTGTTTGAAGGCTGTATGCCTGTGGAGGTCATGGCCCGCCGGGGCTTCGACACCTTGCGCTACGGCCCGCTGAAGCCGGTGGGTCTGGTGGATCCGAACACCGGCAAGGAACCCTACGCCGTGGTGCAGCTGCGGCAGGACAATGCCGAGGGCAGTATCTATAATCTGGTGGGATTTCAGACACACCTGAAATTCGGTGAGCAGAAGCGGGTGTTTTCCATGATTCCGGCGCTGCGGAATGCGGAGTTCGTCCGCTATGGCGTGATGCACCGCAATACCTTCCTCCGCTCTCCCAAGCTGCTGGACCGGTACTACGCCGACCGGCGTGACCCGCTGGTTGCCTTTGCCGGGCAGATGACCGGTGTGGAGGGGTATGTGGAGTCCACTGCCTCCGGCTATTTGGCGGCAGTTGCCATGGCTGCGAAGGTGCAGGGAAGGGAACTGCCCGATTTCCCCAGAACCACCGCCATCGGTGCGTTGGGGTATTACATCAGTGACGAGAGCGTGGAAAATTTCCAGCCCATGAACATCAATTTCAGCATCGTTGCGCCGTTGGAGCAGCGAATTCGGAAGAAAGCGGAGAAAAATCTTGCGATTTCCAACCGTGCCCTGGGGGTCATTGACGAAATGATCGCCAATGGTCTGTGAAGAAAGAGGTAGATATATGAAAATTATCATTGACGCCATGGGCGGTGACAATGCCCCCGCGGCACCGGTGCTGGGTGCCATCGAGGCGGCAAAGCTTTACGGAACGCAGGTCACCCTGGTGGGCCGGGGAGAAGCGATCCTGGAGGCCATGAAGCAGAACGGCATTGAGACCCTACCCGACGGGGTGGAGATCCTGAATGCCGACGATGTGGTGGATATGCACGATGACCCGGCGGGTGTCATCCGCAAAAAGCCCAATTCCTCCATGGTGGTGGGCCTGAAAATGCTGGCGGATGGGCACGGCGATGCCTTTATTTCCGCTGGCAGTACAGGTGCGCTGCTTACAGGTGCCACATTGCTCGTCAAGCGGGTCAAGGGTATCCGCCGGGCGGCCATGGGCCCTGCCATGCCCAATAAGACCGGCGGCAAGACCGTTATTTTGGACTGCGGTGCCAACGCCGAATGTACACCGGAGTTCCTGCTCCAGTTTGGCCTGGTGGGCTCCCTCCATGCCAAGGCTACTTACGGCATTGAAAACCCCAAGGTGGGACTGCTGAACATCGGTACGGAAGATACCAAGGGCACCCCCTTGCAGAAAGAAGCTTACGCATTGCTGACCAAGGCCCATGAGCAGGGCCTGCTGAACTTTGTTGGCAATGTGGAAGCGAGAGATGTGCCCCTGGGGGCAGTGGACGTGGTGGTGTGTGACGGTTTCTCCGGCAATGTGCTGCTGAAATCCATTGAAGGCACTGCGATGTTCATGGGCAGCCTGATGAAGCACAAGATCTTCAAGCGCAGCTTCCTGTCCAAGATCGGCTACTTGTTCTGCAAGCCGGGGGTGGACGAAGTGATGGGGATGCTGGACTACCGCACCATCGGCGGTACGGAGTTTTTGGGCATCAAGAAGCCTGTCATCAAAGCCCATGGTTCTTCCGATGCCCTGGCCTTTACCAATGCGGTGCGTCAGGCGGAAGAAGCGGCGAAGCATGATATCACCGCCGCACTGGAACAGGGGCTGGCAGCCCTGAAGGAGAACGGCAATGATCAATGAACTGGAAAAGGCCATTGGCTATCGCTTTCATAATATCACATTGCTGCAGAACGCCCTGTCCCATTCCTCCTATGCCAACGAACGCTGGCATGACAGCCTGAAGAGCAACGAGCGGCTGGAATTTTTGGGGGACTCGGTGCTGGGTATGATCGTGGCGGACTATCTGTACCGGAATTTTCCCAACCGCCCCGAGGGGGAATTGACCCGAATGCGGGCGGATATGGTCTGCGAAAAGACATTGGCCACTGTTGCCAATACCCTGGGCTTGGGCCAGCATCTGATGCTGGGCAAGGGGGAAGAGCTGGGCGGCGGTCGAAACCGGGAGTCCATCCTGGCGGATGCCGTGGAGTCCGTTATCGCCGCCTGCTATCTGGATGGCGGCATGGAAGCCGCTGTGAACTTTATCAAGAAGTTTATTTTGGTAAAGGTGCCTGTGACCAAGCTGCATAATGCGGATTATAAGACTGCGTTGCAGGAGCTGGTGCAGCAGAAAAAGAATCAGGTCATTGCCTATGCTCTGGTTGGTGAAAGCGGCCCGGATCACGATAAGCAGTTTGAAGTGGAGCTGACCATCAACGGTCAGGTCATGGGAAAGGGCTGCGGCAGCAGCAAAAAGCGTGCTGAGCAGGCAGCTGCCCAGGCAGCGCTGGAAAAGCTCAAAGGCATGAAATAAAACGACGATCCCTCTGACGGTCACAAACCATCAGAGGGATCGTTTTGGATAAGGGGAAATGGCCCGTTTTAGGGAAGCAGATGATTGCGCTTTAGCGCTTTCTTGAGTGCCATTGCCAGCAGGGGAGATGCGATCACAGCTACCATGATGTTGAAGGTGGTGGCGGGGAGCTTGCTGACGACCACCAGCAACGCCGCATCCACGGTTAGACCGTTGATCAGCAGACCGCCGTAGAAGAAGGTTTTCGCCAGGTACAGCAGCGCATAGGTCAGTGCGCCACAGATGGTGGCAATGAGGGCTTTGGCATAGTCCCAATCTTTTTTGCCGGAGCGGATGATGAGTCCGGCTGCCATGCCGTAGGCAAATTTCATAATAAAGGTCAGCCAGCATTCGCTGATGTAATAGGGGTCGAACATATCGTAGATGGCAGAGCCAAGTCCGGCGGCCAGACCGCCCAGCCAGGGCCCCAGGAGAATGCCAGACAGGGCACACAGAATGTTGCCCAGGTGGAAGGCGGAAGTGCCGAACAGACTGGCGGGGACTTTGATCCGCAGGGCGGAGCCGACAAAGGTCAGGGCTGCCAGAACACCCACCAGAACGATCTTTTTCGTTGTAAAACGGTTTTTATGTGTCATCGTTTTGCCTCCAGAAGTTTCTGAAAGCATCATAGCACATTCTGGTAATAAATAAATAACCAAAATGATGCGATAAAATAGGGCTAGAATTACGAGTGTAAAAAAACGACTTTATCGGTACAAAAAACAACTGAAAACCAGAGGGAATCTGTACAAAAACATTGCGAAATGCTAAACTAAAGAAAACTTAAATAATTA
>CAZVAB010000182.1:0-3173 GCA_964625045.1 uncultured Oscillospiraceae bacterium
GCCATCGGCACCGCTCTGGGCAACATGGTGGGCTCCCTCACCGTGGGCAAGAAGAAGTACGCCGAAGTGGAAGAAGAGATCATCGCTCTGAAAGCCAAGTGCGACGCACTGCAGACCGAACTGCTGAACCAGGTGGAAGAGGACGACAAGGGCTTTGTGCCCCTGGCCAAGGCCTATGGCATTCCCAAGGACAACCCCAACCGGGACCAGATCCTGGAAGATGCCACCGTCACCGCCTGCGCCGTTCCCATGCACATCATGGAGCTGTGCTGCCAGGCCATTGAGTACATCGCTGTTTTCGCCGCCAAGGGCAGCCGTCTGGCTGTTTCCGATGCCGGCTGCGGCGCTGTGTGCTGCAAGGCCGCCCTGCAGGCCGCTTCTCTCAACGTGTTCATCAACACCAAGAGCCTGAAGAACCGGGAAACTGCCGAGGAAATGAACGCCAAGGCCAACGCCATGCTCACCAAATACTGCGCCATGGCGGACGAGATCTTCAATACCGTCAAGGCCGGTTTCGGTCAGTGATAAACACCGCTCCCCTTTAGAGCGCTGTCCGGGAGCTGTGATCTCGGACTGTGAGGGCTTTCGTCCTCTTCATCACGGCTTACGCCGTGCTGCCTTTCCCCATGGAAGGCCAACTAAAAATTTTGGAGGAAAAACAAATGGCAAAGCTGCTGCTGGGCAAGGAAGTTACCGATGCCCTGAACGCAAAACTGATGGAGCGCACCGCTGCGCTACGGGAAAAGGGCATCGTGCCCACCCTGGGTATCGTCCGTGTGGGCGAGAATCCCTCCGACCTGAGCTACGAAAAGGGCGCTACCAAGCGTGCGGAGCTGGTTGGCGTGAATGTCAAGAACTACATCCTGCCCGCTGATGCTACCAAGGAGCAGGTCCTGGCTGTCATCGACGAAGTAAACGCTGACGCATCCGTTCACGGCGTGCTGATGTTCCGTCCCCTGCCCAAGCACCTGAAGAACGACCAGAATGAGATCTGCAACCGTCTGGACCCCAAGAAGGACGTGGACTGCATGACCCACATGAGCAACGCCGGTGTGTTTGAAGGTCTGAACGATCTGGGCTACGCCCCCTGCACCCCCGCCGCCTGCATGGAGATCTTGGACTACTACGGCATCGACTGCAAGGGCAAGAACGCCGTTGTCATTGGCCGCTCTCTGGTGGTCGGCAAGCCCGCTGGCATGATGCTCATGGGCAAGAACGCCACCGTCACCACCTGCCACACCCGCACCGTCAACACTGCGGAGATCTGCAAGAATGCGGATATCATCGTCTCCGCTGCCGGCGTGCTGAACAGCCTCACCGCCGACTTCGTCCGCCCCGGTCAGATCGTCATTGACGTGTCCATCAACTGGGACGAGAACAAGATCAACACCAAGGGCGGCAAGGGCGGCATCGCCGGTGACGCCAAGTTCGACGAGCTGGAGCCCATCGTCGAGGCCATCACCCCCGTTCCCGGCGGTGTCGGCTCCGTGACCACCAGCGTCCTGATGAAGCACGTTGTGGAAGCTGCTGAGCGCATCTAAGAGGATCTGAAATGTCCTGCCCCCTTTCGGCGGGCAGGACATTTTTCACTTTCAATTGGGGGATTTCCTATGAAAAAGATCAAAAATCTACCGGAAAGCAGCTTTTTGAAGCTGTTTTTTGGATTTATCGTCCTTTGCTTTCTCGCCGCGTCCGTGTGTATGCCCGACCGGAGCACGCTTTTTCAGGGGTTGTGGAAAATTTTGAGCAGCCCCTGTAAAGTCTCCACCAACTATTTCGCCGTGGGCGGTTACGCCGCCACCTTTTTGAACATGGGTATGGTGGGTCTTTGCTGTCTGGTGCTGTTCCTGCTCCCCGGTGCGGTGGCAAATAATGTATCCACATTGGCCTTTCTGCTCACCGTGGGCTTCGGCTCCTGGGGCATCAACATCCTGAACATCTGGCCCACCATTCTGGGCGTGGTGCTCTACTGCCTGGTCAAAAAGGAAAAAATCAGTGCCAATGTCAATGCCATGCTGTTTTCCACCGGCATTGCCCCGCTGATCACCGACCTTCTGATCCGCTATCCCCATGCTGATGTGGTGGGCTTCCACCTGTCGGGGGTGGGACTTGCGCTGGTGGTGGGACTTGCCATCGGTTTCTTTCTGCCTGCGGGCCTTGCCCACTCCCCCAAGGTCCACAAGGGCTTTGACCTGTACAGTGCGGCGCTGCCCATCGGCATGACCGCCTTCTTCCTGCAGGCCACCCTCTTCAAGACCATGGGCGTGGCGCTTCCCGCTGCCCCCGGCGCAGACACCTTGCAGGTGGCTTCCCGGATGACGGTGAACATTTTCTGCTGCACCGTGTTCGGTCTGTGCATCCTTTTTGCTTTTCTGCTGGGGTGTAAATCCCGGGATTACTGGAATTTGCTGAAAGATCCGGCACTGGTCACCAATTTTTCCAGTGCTTACGGCACCCATGTTTTTCTGATGAATGTGGGCGTTTATGGCCTGTTCATTCTGGGCTACTATAACCTCATCGGCGCCACCTTCAACGGTGTTACATTCGGTGTCATTTTCTGTATGCTGGCCTGCTGCAATTCCGGTTCCCATCCGGCCAATGTCTGGTCCATCATGCTGGGCTATGTGGTAGCAAGCGTTCTGTTCGGCTGGCTGTCCGCTCTGGCGGGCGGCACCTTCACCGGAGCCATCAACACCCAGGCCATCGTGGTTGGTCTATGCTACGCCAACGGCCTTAGCCCCATCTCCGATAAATACGGCTGGCGCTATGGTTTCCTGGCTGCCATCATGCACTATCTGCTGGTCACCTCGGTGCCCAGTCTCCACGGCGGCTACTGCCTGTATAACGGCGGCTTCACCGCTGCCCTGATCTGCGTGATCCTGGTTCCCCAGCTGGAACGGCTACTGCGCACCAAGCAGGAGCGCCGGGAAGCAAAGCTCCATAAATAACCCACTGGGCCTGCAATTTGCAGGCCCAGTTTTTCATGATATGCCATACTCGTCTAATATCCATGTCATCCCGAGGGCAGCCGTGGGATCTTGGCACTGATTTTACATGAAATGTTCCGGTAATGCGCAGATTTCTCGACTTCGCTTCGCTCCGCTGGAAATGACAGAGCTTTGTGGGCGGCGGATGGCTGTCCCCCGCTCGACGATGGGAACGCATTACATTAG
>CAZVAB010000183.1:0-3154 GCA_964625045.1 uncultured Oscillospiraceae bacterium
GAAACACATTCTTTTTTCTTTTCCTAATGTGTAACATATCATTGACAAACCTACAGGTAATTCCTCCTGAAATGCGTAAAAAATATTTGCATCGCTGTGCGGTGTATGATATAATAACCTACTAACAGTTCGGGCGAAAAACCGAACCATTGTTGGTACTATTATAAACCCTGAAGACCATGGGCGCAAGCCCGAAAACCATACAGTGAGGAATAAGCTATGTTTGAAGCGATTTTAAATGAGATCAAGAAGTACGACCGGATCATCATTCACCGACACAAAAACCCCGATGGTGATGCTCTGGGCAGCCAGATCGGCCTGAAGCACATCATTTTGGATAACTTCCCCGGCAAGGAAGTGTACATGGTGGGTGACAGTGCGGGCCGGTACGCCTTTATGGAAGACAGCGTGATGGATGAGGTGGCGGATGAACTGTACGCCGATGCTCTGGCCATCGTGCTGGATACTTCTGCCAGACATCTGATCTGCGACGAGCGCTACACCACCGCAAAAGCCAACGCCCGGATGGATCACCACATCTTCGTGGAGACCATCTGCCAAAACGAGGTGACGGACACCAGCTACGAAAGCTGCTGCGGACTGGTGGCGGCATTTGCCATGGAGAGCGGACTGAAACTGTCTCCGCTCAGCGCCAAGTCCCTGTACACCGGTATGGTGATGGACTCCGGCCGCTTCCGCTATGATGCCACCACGGCCCAGACCTTCCGGCTGGCGGCATTTCTCATGGAGCAGCCCTTCGACACCAATGACATTTACCGCAACCTCTACGCCGATGATTTTTCCAAGATCCGCCTGAAAGCCCAGTTCGTGCTGAAGATCAAGTTCACGGACTGCAATGTGGCCTACATCTACACCACCAGGGAAGAGATGCAGGAGCTGGATGCGGATACCTTCACTGTCTCCCGGGGCATGGTGGGCACCATGGCGGACATCCGGGGCGTGGATATCTGGGTGAATTTCACGGAGACGGAGAACGGTGTGCTTTGCGAGCTGCGCTCCAGCAAGTACAATATCAACCCCATCGCCGTCAAGTATGGCGGCGGCGGTCACGCCAAGGCCAGCGGTGCCTGCGTGGCAGATAAGGAGACCGCAATGGATATGCTGCGTGATCTGGACGCACTGACAAAGGAGTAATTATGAATAGAGAAATCATGCAGAATATTCTGCAAAAAATCAAGGAATACGACCGCATCATCATCACCCGCCACTTCCGCCCTGACGGCGATGCGGTGGGCTCCACCAAGGGCCTGGCTGCCATTTTGTGCCGGAGCTTCCCGGAAAAGGAGATCCTGGTTCTCAACGAGGACAGCTCCCAGTATCTGGAATTTTTGGGTGGGGAAGACGCACCCATTGGGGATGAAAAGTATGCCGATGCTCTGGGCATCATCCTGGACTGCGGCAATCTGGACCGGGTCTCCAACAAGAAGATCACCCTGTGCAAGGAGATCGTCAAGATCGACCACCACATCAACCGGGAGCCCTACGGCAGCCTGTGCTGGGTGGAGGACTTCCGCAGTTCCGCCTGCGAAATGGTGGTGGCGTTCTACGATGCGTTCCGGGATGAATTAAAAATCGACAAGGAAGCGGCGACCTATCTGTACACCGGCATGGTGACGGACTCCGGCCGGTTCCGGTTCAGCTCCGTTTCCGGGGACACCCTGCGCCTGGCGGGTATTCTGCTGGATCAGGGCATCGACACCGAGGTGCTGTTTGCAAACCTGTATCTGCAGGAATTTGATATGCTGAAATTCAAGGCCCATGTGTACGACAAAATGTGCATCACTGAAAACGGCGTTGCCTATGCCTACATCGACAAGGCCATGCAGGAGCAGTTTAACCTGAGCCAGGAGGATGCCAGCAGCGCCGTATCCTTTATGGACTCCATCAAGGGCTGCCTGTGCTGGATCGCGTTTATCGACAGCGCCAAGAATCCCGGGGAGATCCGGGTGCGGCTGCGTTCCCGGTTTGCGACCATCAACACCATCGCGGAAAACCACAACGGCGGCGGTCACGCCTGTGCCAGCGGCGCAACGGTATTCTCCCATGAGGAGATGATGCAGCTGATCGCAGAGGCGGATGCCCGGATCAAAGAATACAAAGAAACACATGAGGGTTGGCTATGAGAATTCTGATTACCAATGACGACAGCATCAACGCCCCGGGCCTTGCGCCCCTGGTGCAGTGGGCAAAGACCAAGGGTGAAGTGATCGTGGCGGCACCCAAGTTCGAGCAGAGCGGTAAAAGCCACAGCATCGAGATCCACAAGCCCTTCGAGGTGAAGCGGGTGGACCTTTTTGAGGTTGGCTATGAGAATTCTGATTACCAATGACGACAGCATCAACGCCCCGGGCCTTGCGCCCCTGGTGCAGTGGGCAAAGACCAAGGGTGAAGTGATCGTGGCGGCACCCAAGTTCGAGCAGAGCGGTAAAAGCCACAGCATCGAGATCCACAAGCCCTTCGAGGTGAAGCGGGTGGACCTTTTTGAGGGTGTGGAAGCCTACGCCGTGGACTCTTCCCCGGCGGACTGCGTTCGCTTTATGGTGCTGGGTCTGGGCAAGACCGTGGATCTGGTGATCTCCGGTGTGAACAAGGGCTTGAACATCGGCCGGGATATCATGTACTCCGGCACGGTCTCCGCCGTGTTTGAAGCGGGAAATATGGATATTCCCGCTATGGCGATCTCCACCACGCCGGAATACTACATGGAGTCCATGACCCATTTGGAGCAGATCTGGCACTACATCCAGAAGCATGAGCTGCTGAAAAAGAATTTGATGTATAATGTTAACATCCCCAATGGGGGCAGCGATGTGATCCGCATCACACGCCAGGGCGGCATCTACTATTCCGATGACTTCAAGCCCATCGGCAATGATCTTTATGAGCCTTGCGGCAAGGATGTGTTTCAGCCCACCGGCAATTCCGACCTGGATGCCGACGCGGTGCTCATCGACAAGGTCATTTCCGTCATGCCCCTGACTGTGGACCGGACGGAGCCGGAAGTTTACCGCCAGCTGAATGGCTGAACGATACCTGCTGCATTCAAAATGACCCCAAAGGTCGGATAAAATTTTATAATTGCCTGCATTGGAATGGGTTCGGCTTTGCGCCGGACTCATTCTTTTTGTTTTAG
>CAZVAB010000184.1:0-3141 GCA_964625045.1 uncultured Oscillospiraceae bacterium
GTGCTAAAACCCCTGTTTTCGCCTGACGAAAACAGGGGTTCTTTGACAGACTGGACCCGGCTTGGTACCATTTCGGTACCAAGCCGGGTTTTTGCGTTATTGCGCGCCTGTGACGGTGTGATGCCATGGAACTTCAGAAACGCTTTCGCAAAGCTCTCCGGCGTATCGTAGCCATACTTATATGCCACATCAATGACTTTCTCCTTGCCCCGCGCCAGTTCCGCACCGGCAAGGGACAGCCTTCGGTTGCGGATGTACTCCCCCAGCGTGAACCCGCAGAGGATACTGAACATCCTTTGAAAATGGAATGAGAAAGAAAAGCTCTCTTTGGCAATTTCCTCATAATCCGGCTTTTCCGTGATGTGATCTTCGATGTAATTGATGGCATTTTGAATACCGGTGATCCAGTCCATGTATCTCCCTCCTGACACTTCCAATTCTAGCAGATAAGTTAGAAGAAATCCTGTCTTTCTCTGCTTTTCAGTGACAGCCTGTTTTTCCGTTTAATCTTTGATCATTTCCAGAGCCTGGGCATTCTGGGTGTGATAAAGGCTTGCGTACACGCCGCCTTTATCCAGCAGCTCCCGGTGGGTGCCGCACTCGGTAATCTCCCCATCGGCAATGGAGACGATGCGGTTTGCAGAGCGGATGGTGCTGAGCCGGTGGGCAATGATCAGAGTGGTTCTACCCTTGGCCAGATTGTCAAAGGCCCGCTGGATCTTGGCCTCCGTCACAGAGTCCAGCGCAGAAGTCGCCTCATCCAGGATCAGGATGGGCGGGTTTTTCAGGAAGATCCGGGCAATGGCCACCCGCTGCTTCTGTCCGCCGGAAAGGAGCGTGCCCCGCTCCCCCACATACGTCTGGAAGCCCTGGGGCATGGCCATGATATCATCATAGATTTCCGCTTTTTTCGCCGCTTCCGCCACCTCCTCCAGGGTGGCACCCGGCTTACCATAGCGGATATTTTCAAAAATCGTATCCGCAAACAGGAACACATCCTGCTGCACAATGCCGATGTTCTTATGGAGGGATTTCTGGGTAATTTGGCGCACATCCACGCCGTCGATGGAAATGCTTCCGTTGCCGACATCGTAGAACCGGGGGATCAGCTGGCACAATGTGCTCTTTCCGCCGCCGGAGGGGCCGACAATGGCGATCGTCTCCCCGGGCTGCACCCTCAGGCTCACATCTTTCAGCACCGCCAGATCCCCATCATAGGCAAAGGAAACATGGTCCACATCGATTTGGCCCCGGACCTTTTCCTGCTCCACCGCATCCGCCGCATCCTGAATGGTGGGCTCCGTGCGCATGATGCCCACGAATCGGTTCAATCCCGCCAGACCGTTGGCGAAAGTCTCGGAAAAGTTGGAGATTTTGCGCATGGGGTTGACAAAGGTTGCAATGTACAAGGTAAACGTCAAAAGATCCCGGTGGTCCATCTGGTTCTTCATAATGAGATATCCGCCAAATCCAATGATGATCACGTTCAGGCTGCACAGGAAAAACTCCACTGAGCTGTGGAACCGGCCCATGGACTTGTGGAATTCCCGCTTGGAATTGCGGTAAATGTCATTGGCGGCGCAAAAGCGTGCATTTTCCACTTCCTCATTTGCAAAGGCCTTGGCGGTGCGGATGCCGGTAAGACTGGACTCGATCTCCGTGTTGATGTGTCCGGTCTTTTCCTTTACCGCTTTCGATGCCCGGGACATACTCTTGCGCAGGCTCATGATAACAAAAATGCACAGGGGGATCATCAGCCCCACCACGATGGCAAGGCGCCACTGGATGGTACCCATAACCACCAGCGCACCCAAAATGGTCAGTGTGGAGGTCAGTAGATCCTCCGGGCCGTGATGGGCCAGCTCGGTCAGCTCAAACAGGTCGGAAGTGAGCCTGCTCATCAGCTGCCCGGTGCGGTTTTTGTCGTAAAAGTCAAAGCTCAGCTCCTGCATGTGCCGGAACAGATCCCGGCGAATGTCCGCCTCCACCCGGATGCCGAAGGTATGACCGTAGTAGGCCACGATGTACTGCAAAAACGAGCGGAGCACATAGGCGCAGAGCATAACGATCATCACGGCAAAAAAGGTCGCGTATTTTTCCTCTGGCAGCCATCTGTACAGGGCCTGCCGGGTAGCCAAAGGGAACGCCAAATCAATGGCGGCAATGGCTACGGCGCAGAGGATATCCACTGCAAACAGCCCCTTGTGGGCGGCAAAATAGGTCAAAAATATGGTCAGCGGATGCTTTCGCTGATAGTCTTTTGTGGTCATTTCATCATCTCCTATGGTGCACATTATACCGAAAAAGCGGATTTTTTGCAAGTGCCCATGGACTTTTCTTCCCATCCATGGTATCATAGCGCCAAAAGGAGGGGCGAAAATGGAAATTCTTTTTCAAAATCAGCATATTGCCGTGTGCGTCAAGCCCCTGGGCCTGGATGCCGAGCACGGCGTTCCCCAGGCCCTGACGGATGCCCTGGGCGGCGACTTTTTCCCTGTCCACCGACTGGATCAGAACGTGAGCGGTGTCATGGTCTACGCCCGCACCAAAGCCGCTGCGGCGGCCTTGAGCAAAGCCATCCAGGAGGGCACCATGGTGAAAGAATATGTAGCCCTGGTCCACGGCACGCCCCCGGAAAACGGGGACTGGACGGATCTGCTGTTCAAAGACAGCGGTAAGAATAAGGTCTTTGTGGTCGAAAAAGAGCGCAAGGGCGTAAAAAAAGCACGGCTGGAATTTGCCCGGCTGACCGATACGGACCCCGCCTTGGTGCGCATCCGGCTCCATACCGGGCGCAGCCACCAGATCCGGGTGCAGTTTGCTTCCCGGCAGTTTCCTCTGGTGGGCGACCGGAAATACGGTGCCCGGGACGAAGAAAAAAATCCCGCCCTCTTCTCCTGCAAGCTGACCTTTCCCCTGTTCGGAAAAGAAATGTCCTTTGAATACTTGCCGGAGTGGGCAAAATCCTAACTTCTCGGCGGCTTTTTTGCCGCCGAAAATCAAAGAAAAATTTTATCGAAAAATCGTAAAAAAATGCTTGACATTTCCGCCCATCCGTTATATAATATCAAAGCTGTCAACGAGACATGCTGCTATAGCTCAGCCGGTAGAGCGCATCCTTGGTAAGGATGAGGTCGCCAG
>CAZVAB010000185.1:0-3090 GCA_964625045.1 uncultured Oscillospiraceae bacterium
CCCTATTCACTATTCTTTTTTTCTTATTTGTCACACATCATTGTAATACCTACATTTTACGCATTTCAGGAGGAATTACCGTGGAATACAGAATTTTAGGCAAAACCGGGCTTTCCGTCTGCCCCATGGGCTTTGGCGGCATCCCCATCCAGCGCATTGACGAAGCAGGCACCGCCCAGCTGCTGCGCCATCTGATGGAACTGGGTGTCAATTACATCGACACCGCCCGGGGCTATACCGTCAGCGAATGCTACATCGGCCAGGCCCTGGAGGGCATCCGCAGCCGCTTTATCCTGGCCACCAAGAGCATGGCCCGCACCCGGGATGCCATGGCGGCGGACATTGAAACCAGCCTGCGAAACCTGCGCACGGACTACATCGACCTGTACCAGATCCACAATCCCAGCCTTTCGGAGCTGGACACTGTCCTTGCCCCCGGCGGTGCGCTGGAAGCACTGCTGGAAGCCAAAGCCGCCGGCAAGATCCGCCACATCGGCCTGACCTGCCACGCCCTGGAGGTCTTTGAAAAGGCCACGGATCTTCCCTGGGTGGAGACCATCATGTTCCCTTATAATATTGTAGAGACCCAGGGCCGGGAACTGATCCGCCGCTGCAAAGAGCGAAACATCGGCTTTATTGCCATGAAGCCCCTGGCCGGCGGAGCCATTGAGGATGCGTCCCTGGCTCTGCGCTTTTTGGCATCCGACGAAGATGTGACCCTGACCATCCCCGGCATGGCAAGCCTTGAAGAAGCGGATCAGAATTTTGCCGCCATGGGCGACACCGCTCCCCTGACTGACCGTGAGCTTGCCGCCATGGAAACCCTGCGCCAGACCCTGGGCACCCACTTCTGCCGCCGGTGCAACTACTGCGCCCCCTGCTCCGCCGGGATCTCCATTCCCAATGTCTTTTTGATGGAGGGCTATCTCTCCCGCTATGGCCTGGAAGATTGGGCCAAGAGCCGCTATTTTGCCATGTCCAAAACCGCGTCTGACTGCATCGGCTGCGGCGACTGCGAAAGCCGCTGTCCCTATCATCTGCCCATCCGGGAGATGATGCACTCCGCCGCCGCCAAATTTGGGAGATGACCATGAAAAAGACCGATAAGCGCATCATTTTTGCCGCCCTTGCCTGCTGCGCCGTCATGGCGCTGATCGACGGTATCCTGCGCCCCGGTTATCTGCCCAAGTCCATTTGTAAGATTGCCCTGTTCTTCTTCGTTCCTTATTTTATGTCAACCAAGATGGATGTGGTGTTTCTCTCTCTTCTACGTCCCCGGAAACAGGGTGTCCTGTTTTCCGTGCTGCTGGGGCTGGGCGTTTACGCCGTGATCTTAGGGGGATACGCACTGATCTCCCCCTATTTTGACTTTTCCGCCATTGCCGGGAACCTGACCCAAAATGCCGGTGTCACGAAGAACAATTTTCTCTATGTGAGCCTGTATATCTCCTTTGTCAATTCCCTTTTGGAGGAGCTGTTTTTCCGGGGCTTTCTGTTTACCAATCTCACGGCACACCGGAGCCGCACCTTTGCCCACCTGTTCAGTGCCATTTTGTTTGCCCTGTACCATGTAGCCATGATGATCGGCTGGTTCTCCCCGGCGCTGTTTCTGCTGGTGCTGGCAGGGCTGGCCCTGGGCGGCTGGATCTTCAACCGGCTCAACGAAAAGCTCCAAACCATTTTCGGCTCCTGGCTGACCCATATGTTTGCCAACTTCGCCATCAACACCATCGGCTTTCTGCTCCTCAACGTCCCATAATCAACAAAGTTCACAAACTTTCCCCTTTTTCCCGTCCCGGAGAAAAAATCCCGTTCCCTTTGGTTTCTTCCCTGAACAACGGATTGCTTTGGCATTTTTCTGTTGTTTTTCCCCAATTATGCTCCATTACGAAATCCCATCTTTTTCTCGGTTTTCTCCGTTTTGACCAAATCGACGATATTTTGTGTTTTTCTCTTGCTTTTAGCACAAGATGTAGTATAATAGGTGCAGTGTTTTTGATTTGCCCCAACTGGGAGGACGAGAAAAATGAAAATTATCAAACGAAACGGTGCCGAAGAAGTTTTCGACATTGAAAAGATCCGCATGGCCATCACCAAGGCCAACGCCGCGGTGGAAGAAAAAGTGCGCATGACCCCCTTGCAGATCGACCGGATTGCGGACCATGTGCAGATTGCCTGTGAAGCCCTCAGCCGCAGCCCCTCTGTGGAGGAGATCCAGGATCTGGTGGAAAAGTCCATCATGGCCCACGGTGCTTTTGAAGTGGCAAAGGAATACATTACCTACCGCTACACCCGGAGCCTGCTGCGCCAGTCCAACACCACGGATGACCGGATCCTCAGTCTCATCGAGTGCAACAACGAAGAGGTCAAGCAGGAAAACGCCAACAAAAACCCCACCATCAATGCTGTTCAGCGTGACTATATGGCGGGCGAAGTGAGCAAGGATATCGCCCGGCGGATCCTGCTGCCCCAGGATATTGTGCAGGCCCATGAGGCAGGCATCATCCACTTCCATGACGCGGATTACTACGCCCAGCACATGCACAACTGCGATCTGGTGAATCTGGAAGATATGCTGCAAAACGGCACGGTCATTTCCGGCACCATGATTGAAAAGCCCCACTCTTTTTCCACTGCCTGTAACATCGCCACTCAGATCATCGCCCAGGTGGCTTCCAACCAGTATGGCGGTCAATCCATCAGCCTGACCCACCTGGCACCCTTTGTCCAGGTCAGCCGGGAGAAGATCCGCCGCACCGTGGAAAAGGAAATGTCCATTTTTGGCATCGCTCCCGACGAAAAGGCCATTAGCCGTGTGGTGGAGGACCGTCTGCGGGACGAGGTGCGCAGAGGCGTGCAGACCATCCAGTATCAGGTGGTCACCCTGATGACCACCAACGGTCAGGCACCCTTTATCACCGTATTCATGTACTTAAATGAGGCCCGGAGTCTTCAGGAAAAGAAGGATCTGGCCCTCATCATCGAAGAAATGCTCCGCCAGCGCCACGAAGGTGTCAAAAACGAGCGGGGCGTCTGGATCACCCCCGCTTTCCCCAAGCTGATCTACGTTCTGGAAGAGGACAACATCCG
>CAZVAB010000186.1:0-3083 GCA_964625045.1 uncultured Oscillospiraceae bacterium
GTCCCGGAGGTGCGTAGATTTCTCGACTTCGCTTCGCTCCGCTCGAAATGACAAGTCTTTTAGTGCGGTGGGGTATGGGGGCAAGGTAATTGTCCCACTTGGGCGGCGGGGGCATGCCCCCGCCCTACGCTGGAACGAATCGTCACGGGCAAAGCCTTCCCCTCTGGGGAAGGTGGCAAAAATCTTTGATTTTTGACGGAAGAGGGGGATATTCGATAGAATATCCTCGCCGGTAGGCGAAACGTCCCCAACCTCTCCCGACCTCGCTTACGCTCGGCCACCCTCCCCAAAGGGGAGGGCCTTGGGAAACTGCTTGCACAACCTAAAATTCATGTCATCCCGAGCGCAGCCGAGGGATCTTGGCACTGATTTTACATGAAATGTCCCGGGAGTGCGTAGATTTCTCGACTTCGCTTCGCTCCGCTCGAAATGACAGATTTTTGGGTGCGGTGGGACATGGTAGCAGAGCGATTATCGTACTTGGGCGGCGGGGGCATGCCCCCGCCCTACGAAGGGAACGGATGGTCACGGGCAAAGCCTTCCCCTCTGGGGAAGGTGGCAAAAATCTCTGATTTTTGACGGAAGAGGGGGATATTCGATAGAATATCCTCGCCGGTAGGGGAAATATCCCCTACCTCTCCCGGCCTCGCTGCGCTCGGCCACCATCCCCAAAGGGGAGGGCCTTGGGAAACTGCTTGCACAACCTAAAATCCGTGTCATCCCGAGCGTAGCCGAGGGATCTTGGCACTGATTGGACATGAAATGACCCGGAGGTGCGTGGATTTCTCGGCTCCGCTGGAAATGACATATATTTTGGTGCGGTGCGAAGGGTATGGAACGAAAAAAGGTGCGCAGACCAATCTGCGCACCTTTGCTTTATTCGTCGTAGGTATTGGGAACGGGAGTGACCACCGGGGTACCGTCCCGGTTCAGCAGGGGTGTCAAACCGCCGGCATAGCCGCTGACGTGGAACAGGTAGTTCACGCCGGTTTTGGTGTCCACCCAGATCTCGCTGGAGCCGAACACGCCGTCGGAATAAACCTTCACGAAGCGCTTTTCTGCCATGTTACTGCTCCTTTACGCCTTCCACCAGGCCGTTCGCCATACCCACCAGACCCTGCATTTCAGAGGGAATGATGATCTTGGTGGCCTTGCCGTCGGCGATCTTCTCCATGGCCTCGATGGATTTCAGCTTGATGACCTGATCGTTGGGGGCTTTCTCATTGAGCAGTGCCAGGGAATCAGCCAGAGCTTTCTGCACCGCCAGGATGGCTTCCGCTTCACCCTCAGCCTTCAAAATGGCGGCCTGACGGTCGGCTTCCGCCTTCAGGATCGCAGCCTGCTTTTCCGCATCGGCCCGCAAAATAGCGGACTCCTTCTCACCTTCGGCGATGAGGATGGCGGACTTCTTCTGGCCCTCGGCCTGAAGGATCGCCTGACGGCGGTCACGTTCAGCCTTCATCTGCTTTTCCATGGAGGACTGAATATCAGCGGGGGGCAGAATGTTCTTCAGCTCCACCCGGTTGACCTTGATGCCCCAGGGATCGGTGGCCTCGTCCAGAATGGCACGCATTTTGGTGTTGATGATGTCACGGCTGGTCAGAGTCTGGTCCAGCTCCAGATCACCGATGATGTTACGAAGGGTGGTGGCGGTCAGGGTCTCCATTGCCGCCATGGGCTGCTCCACGCCGTAGGCGTACAGCTTGGGGTCGGTGATGGCGAAGTAAACGACCGTGTCGATCTGCATGGTGACGTTATCCTTGGTGATAACGGGCTGGGGGGGATAGTCCAGCACCTGCTCTTTCAGGGAGACACGCCGGGCGATCCGGTCAATAAAGGGGACTTTGAAGTGCAGACCCACGCCCCAAACGGTCTGGAATGCGCCCAGACGCTCGATGACATACGCACGGGATTGCTGCACGACGGTGATGTTCGAGATCACGATGAGAAGCACGATAGCAAGAAGAATGCCGATGATTACGAAAGGACCCATAATTTTACCTCCAAAATTTTGTTTATAATGTTGCTGTTTCTTCTGCGGGGGAAACGAATACCTTGACGCCCTCGATCCGGTCAATGCGTACCAGTGTACCCTCGGGGATGGGATCGCCGGATGTGGAACGGGCGGTCCATTCCATGCCGCCGATCTTGACCTGCCCCTGGGCATCCGTATTGCAGATGGGATGGGTGACCCGGGCCAGAGAACCGATGACGGAGTCCACATTGGTGGCAGTGCGGTGGGGATTGAGCACCCTCCGAACCAGAGGCCACAGGGCAATCAGCAGCCCAATGCTCACCAGAGCGAACAGGGTGATCTGCAGCCAGGTGGCACCGTTCAGCAGAGCGGCGATCAGGGCAACCACAGCACCCACGGCGAACCAGATGGATACCAGATGGATCGGACAAGCCGCCTCCGCCAGTAAAAAGAGGACGATCAGACCAAGCCAGATATATGCGTCCATATTCTATTACCTCCTTCCCGCTTGGTTGTGATAATAGAATACCAGAAAAAGTGTCCGCAGTCAATTGACATACTGCTCAAAAACTATTACAAAATGTAAGAAATCGGTACTTTTAGAGTAGTTCTTTCGTGAAAAGGCAATAAAATCACGGAAAATTGAAAAATATCCGCTGATTTTTGAAATTCTGGCATTTCTGGGGTCAAAAGATATTGTTTTATGGTCATATAACCATATAGGAAAATCACGCAACTTCCACAAAACACTCCCAGGATTTCGGCGTTCCGCAAAGTTCTGCGGGAAAAGAAACGGCTTTTTGTGCAATATTTTCGGAGAAATCCAAAGAAAGAGCATCTGGGAATTGCAAGCTCCTCCTGCTCCGTATGGGTTTGCCTATTTGAAGTCCATGTTATCCCGAGTGTAGTCGAGGGATCTTGGCACGGATTGGACATGAAATGTCCCGGAGGTACGTAGATTTCTCGACTTCGCTTTGCTCCGCTCGAAATGACAAATATTTTGGGGCGGCGGGGGCATGCCCCCGCCCTACAATGGGAACGGATGATCACGGGCAAAGCCTTCCCCTTTGGGGAAGGTGGCAAAAATCTTTGATTTTTGACGGAAGAG
>CAZVAB010000187.1:0-3079 GCA_964625045.1 uncultured Oscillospiraceae bacterium
TTTCTTCGGGTCTTAATTCCATACTGTCCCTGCTTTCTTATCAGAGTACGGTGTTGCGCAGCAGACTGCGCAGGCTTTCCAGCCGATGTGCCACAGTGTCATCCAGCCGCTTGCCGTCGTAATCCAGGCGCACGCCGCCCAGACAGTTTTCGTCCACCCGGTTGGTAAGCTGGATGGTCTTGCCGGTCATGGCGGTGAGCTTCTGCTCCAAACGGACAGTTTGTTCCTGCGTCAAAGCAATGGCAGTGACGGCGGTAACGGGGAGAATATTGTGGCGCTCATTGTAGCGCTCCCGGAAGGCGGTGCAGCAATGAGAAAAATAGCGGATGTAGCTTTTTTCTGTGAGAATTTTTATGAAATTCAGCACATAGGGGTGTAGCTTTCCGCCAAAGCTGCTGTCAAGGATTTGGCAGCGCTCCTGCTTGGACAGGTTGTGGCTGGACAGCAGCTTTAAAAAATCCGGCTCCTGGGAAAAACTGTCTTCCAGAAGCAGCAGCTGGTCGAGAATGACCTGATCCAGCTGTTCGTCGGCGGCCAGTTCATACAGCGCACCGCCGTAGACGCTTCCAACCTCTGTCATGCCTGCTCACCCAATTCGTCGATGAAGCTGTTGACGAGCTTTTCGTGGTCGGCAGCGTTCAGCTCCCGGCCCACAACCTTCTCGGCAATGGCCATGGCGATATCAGAGATCTCGTCCTTGGCATCGTTGATGGCTTTTTTCTTCTCCTGGGCGATGTCAGCGTTGGCTTTTGCCAGCATGGCGCTGGCATCGGCATTGGCCTGGCGGATGATCTCATCCTCCCGGGCCTGACCCCGGGCCATGGCCTCCTGCACCAGGCGGTCGCCTGTCTGCTGGGCGACGGAAAGCTTCTGCTTGTATTCGTCCTCCAGAGCAGCGGAACGCTGCTTGGACTCGTCCGCATCGTGGTACATATCGTCGATCTCCTTTTGGCGTGCCGCGATCATTGCCATCACGGGCTTAAAAAGGAATTTGGTGCCCACGAACAGGACGATTAGAAAATTGATAAGCGTGCCCAGAGCAGTCCACAGGTTTACGCCGATAAATTCTTCAAAGTAACCCACGCACTTCGCTCCTTTCGTTCAAAATAGGAAAAAGTGCTTACAGGGTGAACAGGATCAGAATTGCGGTGACCAGAGCGTAGATACCGGTGGACTCAGTGATCGCACAGCCCAGGATCATGTTCACACGCAGGTTGTCCGCAGCCTCCGGCTGACGGGCCATGCCCTCCAGTGCGTGGCTGACAGCATTGCCTTCGCCCAGAGCCGGGCCGATAGCACCGATGCCCATACAAATACCGGCACCCAGTGCCTTACCCAAAATAGCCAAACCTTCGCCAATACCCATAATAAAGTTCCTCCTAGAAAATGTTTTGTAATATGATTTGATACTCAGAAAAGTATTTGCTGATAAGATCAGTTGGTCGCTTCCTCCGGGACGGGCAGGGAGTTGGCGATGTACACCATGGAAAGGAGAGTGAACACCAGCGCCTGAATGAAGCCGGAGAAGAAGTCAAAGTAAACGGACAGCACCGCAGGGATGCCGATGGTGAAAATAGGTACACCGGCAATCACGCCCGTTGCCTCCAGCAGGCCGAAAACACCCACTACAAAAGTGACGAGGCACAGCAGCTTCGGCATGAATTTGCCCTTCTTTTTTGCCCAGAAGAAGTACAGCAAAACACCTGCGGCCATCAAAACCATGGCCATGAGCCAGCCAGCGGAAGATACAAGACCGATGACCACCGTGGAAAGCAGTGTCAGCGCCGCATAGACGATGGCGGAAATGATGCCGCCCACGGACACATTGCTGAAGTGACGGAAGGACATGGAAAGAGGCTGGGCAATGTCGGAAATGATGTTCATGGGGTTGATGTAGTTCTTCAGGAAATTTCCGATGCCGTTGTGCTTGATGTTGTTGAACCAGATGATCACGGATACCATGATCGCCCAGGTAGCGGTGCAGTTGATGTCCGCGGTGGCGGAGCGGAGAAAGCCGGTCAGGCCGATGTAGCTGCCGCAGATACTGCTAAGAAACACGCAGCCCATGAACGGTGTCCAGTGGATGTTGTGTTTGCCCATGGCGGAGACGGTCAGGTTGGTGATCATGGTGACCCCCTTTTCCACCAGAACCTGCATCTTGCCGGGACGCTTTTGCAGGTTCCGGCCCAACAGGATAAAAGCGGTACACAGCAGCACGGTCACAAGAAAAGAGGAGACCAAGGTCTGCGTCACCGGGATGCCGCCGAAAATGGGGATGGTGAAGTAGACAAATGCGCCGGTCACGTCAATGCTCATACGCTTTTCTCACCAGACTTTCTGAAAAATTCCCGCACGGTCAGGATCGGACGGGTGAATACCAGGGGCAGCACCATGGCGATCACATGGCAGTAGCCGCTTTTGGCGAAAATGATCAATACCACTGCTATGGCAAGAAGCCGGCCGGTCTGGGACATTTTTAAGGTGGTCTTGCCGCCCTTGACGTCCTGATTCAGTGCCTTCTCGGAAGCAATCATGGCAGCCATGGACATGGCAAAGAAATTGATGGTGGCAATAAGCCCGCCTACAATGCCGCCCAGCAGCACGGTCTGATCGAATGCGTGGAGCAGGGCAAAAAAACCGTCCATCACGGCAACGCAGAGGGCCTGCCCCAGCAGAATGATCCCGGTCTCTTGCAAAATGTATTTTCGAGTATCCATGGATACCTCCTTAATCGTGGTCATTAAAGGAAACAGGCGGGGGGGATTGCTCCTTTTTCCGCCGACTGGTCAGCTGGTTCAGGGTTTTCAGGGAACTGCGCAGGCCATCCACAGCGGAGACCGCACCAAGGATAATGCCCAGCCAGAGGACCCAGCCGCCCAAAGAAAAATGGCTTTGCAGCCACAGAGCCAGTAAAATAAAGCATACCAGCGGCCCGGCAACGGAGATGCCCAGCTGTGTCAGCCAAATCAAAAGAGGCAGATCCTTCATGCAAAGCCCTCATTTCATCCATCATATCCAGTCCTGTCTAGTATACCCCAATGCGACTGGATTTTCAAGAAATTTTTGTAAATATTTCATA
>CAZVAB010000188.1:0-3078 GCA_964625045.1 uncultured Oscillospiraceae bacterium
CGCACTCGGGAGCGAAGCCCTCCACATGATCCTTCTCCTTCTGCAGCAGGCTTTCAGGGATCAGCATGGGCATATACACATTCTCAACGCCCTGCTCCTTGAACATCTTGTCCAGGATATGCTGGATATTTTCCCAAATGGCATAGCCATAGGGTCGGTAAACGAATACGCCCTTGATGGAAGAATAGTCAATGAGCTGTGCCTTCTTGCACACGTCAGTGAACCACTGGGCAAAATCCACTTCCATATCAGTGATCTGTTCTACCTTCTTATCTTTTGCCATAATATTTTCATCCTCTCGGTTTTTTCCGCAATTTGGTACAATATATTATAGCACCATTGTCAAGCCCTTGTACAGTAAAAATCAGTGGCCCGGATGGGCTTTTTCACATAGAATGGCAGGAAGTATCCTTTCCGGGAGGCGCCCTTATGACTGCCGTGACACTTTCCCTCGATCCCGCCGTTGTGCGTTTCTACGCCCGCATTGCCCAGGCCGCCGGCAAGACATTGGAACAGGTGCTATCCGATGCGCTGTTCAAGCTGGCGGCGGAACTAAGTCTGGAAGCCCTGCACAGCGCAGAATAATTTGCAAAACCAATTGTAATCCCCAGGAAAATTTGCTATACTGATGGAAGAACAGAGAAGTATGGAGGCATTTTCATGAAATCCATCCGTGACATTTATAAAATCGGCAAAGGCCCCTCCTCCTCCCACACCATGGGCCCGGAGCGGGCAGCCAAACTTTTCCGCAGTCAGCACACCGAGGCCGATGCCTTCCGGGTCATCCTTTACGGCTCTTTGAGCAAGACCGGCGTGGGCCACGGAACGGACCGGGTGGTGCGGGAGGTGCTCTCCCCCTACCCCACGGAGATCATCTTTTCCCAGGATATCCTGCCCGACTGCCACCCCAACACCATGGATCTTTTCGCCATCAAGGACGGTTCCGTCACCGACACCCTGCGCATTGAGTCCATCGGCGGCGGCGACATCCGCATCCCCGGGCAGGCAGTGCTGGATTCCCCGGAGGTCTATCAGGAAAACTCCTTTGCGGAAGTTTCCGATTTCTGTAAATGGCACTATATTGAGAGACTCAGTGACTATGTGGAGCGGTATGAGGGCACCGAGATCTGGGATTTTCTGCTGAATGTCTGGCAGGTGATGAAGCAGTCCATCCAGGATGGCCTGTCCGCCACCGGCGTGCTCCCCGGGGGATTGAATGTCCAGCGCAAGGCCAAATTCCTCTATGAGCAGAAAGCCCATGACAAGATCCCCGCCATGCAGGAATTTCAGCAGATCGCAGCCTACGCCTACGCCGTGGCAGAACAGAATGCGGACAACGGCACCATCGTCACCGCACCCACCTGCGGTGCCTGCGGTGTACTCCCCGCGGTCCTCTATTACGCCCAGTTGACTCGGAACTTCACCGACGAACAGATCACCCGTGGTCTTGCCACCGCCGGCATCATTGGAAGCCTGACCAAACGAAACGCTTCCATCTCCGGTGCGGAGTGCGGCTGTCAGGCAGAGATCGGCACCGCCTGTTCCATGGCTGCCGCCGCTCTGGCGGAGCTGTACGGACAAGCCATCGACCAGGTGGAATACGCCGCGGAAGTTGCCATGGAGCACCACCTGGGCCTGACCTGTGACCCCATCTGCGGTCTGGTGCAGATCCCCTGTATTGAGCGCAATGCCGTAGCTGCCATGCGGGCCATGAACGCCTGCAATTTGAGCCATTTCCTCACCGGCTCCCGGAATATCAGCTATGATATGGTCTGCCGGGCCATGCACGAAACAGGCCTGAACCTGGCCCACCAGTATAAAGAGACCAGCGAGGGCGGCCTTGCCCGGGTCTATCACACCAAGCCATGATAAAAAGGGCTCACGGTTCTCCGTGAGCCCTTGAGACTGTCAAAAAACTGTCGTTTTTACGCCGGTGAACGACTTGCCTCTCCCTTTGGGAGAGGTGTCACGGCAAATGCCGTGACGGAGAGGGCGGATTTTTGCCCTCTCAGACCGAAATCAAAGATTTCGGCCAGCTCCCCCACAGGGGGAGCCAAGGGATGATACATGAAGGGCTCACGGTTCTCCGTGAGCCCTTTTCGTTATACCAACTGCTCCTGCTTCAGATTTTTCTGTGCCGAGGAGAGCATCAGCTTGATGCGGTTGAGCTGATTGACCTCCGACGCACCGGGATCATAATCCACCGCCACGATATTCGCCTGCGGATATGCCCTTTTCAGCACCTTGATCACGCCCTTGCCCACCACATGATTGGGCAGGCACGCAAAGGGCTGGATGCACACGATATTGGGCACCCCCGACTCCATCAGCTCCGCCATTTCGCCGGTGAGGAACCACCCTTCTCCATACTGGTTGCCAATGGAAAGGAAAGGCTTTGCCAGCTCCGCTACCTTTTGGATGGGCATAGGTGCGTCAAAACGGCGGCTTTTTTCCAATGCATCCAGAGCAGGTTTTCGCAGACAATAGATAGCCTTGATCCCCAGCCGGGACAGAAGATCCGACCGGATACCCAAAAATTCGTGCTTATAGGTTCCATTATAGAAAGAGTAGTTCATAAAATCCATCAGATCCGGCACTACCGCTTCTGCCCCTTCCCGCTCCAAAAGCGCCACCAGATGGTTGTTTGCCAGGGGCATATACTTGACCAGGATCTCTCCCACCACGCCCACTCTGGGCTTGCGCAGATTTTCCTGGATGGGGAGCGTGTCAAAATCCTCCACGATCCCCCGGCACACATTTTTGTAGTGCCACTTGCTCTTTTGGGTCAGGCTTTCAATGGAAATGGCCTTCCACTTTTGATGCAGGGCGTTGGCAGAGCCGGGCACCGCTTCGTAAGGCCGCACCCGGTACAGGCAGCGCATGAGCAGGTCGCCATACACCACTGCCTTCGCCGCTTTCATCACCAGACCCAGAGGCAGCTTGAAGCCGCTGTTCTTTTCGATCCCCTGGGCGCTGAGGGAGATCACCGGGATGTGAGAAAGCCCCACCTTGTCCAGCGCCCGGCGGATAAAGCCCACATAGTTGCTGGCCCGGCAGCAGCCGCCGGTCTGGGTCATG
>CAZVAB010000189.1:0-3077 GCA_964625045.1 uncultured Oscillospiraceae bacterium
CCCCCGTTTCCTTTATTATACCAGATACAGGAGCTTTTGGGAAGTTTTTTGACAGTCTCTTTTATATCTTGGCTTTCCAATAAAAAACTGCCCCGGGTATTCCCGGGACAGTGCAAAAAACTTATGCCAAAAATTTTTCCACCGTGTGCTGAAAACGTTCCAGCGCGGTGACATCACAATCCGCCTTTACCTGCAAGGGGCGGGTATAATCCAAGCTCACCATTCCGATGAAGCTCTTGGCGTTGACCTGTTGCAGATCATTTCCCACCAGCACCCGGAAGGGCTGCACAGTCGCCAGTTCCACAAATTCACGGATCTCCTGAAACGAGCGAATATGGATATCAAATTCCTGCATAACGATGCCCTCCTGCTGTACAAAGCGAATTTTTTCGTGTATAATGGGGGGGTAAAGCGGGACCCTCTCCCGCTCGGATAGAAATTATAACAAATTCCAAACGCTTTTTCAATTGGGCTTTTTGGACGATGTTTACAAACGACTACTTTCTTTTTTGGTGGAAATTACTATGAAATTTGCGTTTTTTACCCTTGGTTGCAAGACAAACCAATACGAGACCCAGGCCATGGAACAACTGCTCCGGGAAAAGGGACACTCCATCGGCACTTTTGACGAAAAATGCGACGGCTACATCGTCAACACCTGCTCCGTCACAGCGGTGGCTGACAAGAAAAACCGGGCCGTCATCCGCCGGTGCCGGAAAGAAAACCCCGAAGCCGTGCTGGGCGTGTGCGGCTGCTACAGCCAGCATGACCCGGAAGCCGTCCGGGCGCTGAATGCCGATGTTCTCAGCGGCAGCGGCGGGCGGGAAGAATTCATCTCCATGATGCTCACCGCTGCCCAGGAAAAGCAGCATCTGGAACATCTGGACAATGCCCTGCGCCGCCGGGAATTTGAGATCCTTCCCGCCGGGGGACTGGAAAACCGCACCCGGGCCATGGTGAAGGTCCAGGACGGCTGCGTCAATTTCTGCTCCTACTGCATCATCCCCTACACCCGGGGCCCGGTGCGCTCGGCCCCGCTGGATCTGGTGGTGGCCCAGGCCAGGGAACTGGCGGACCGGGGCTACCGGGAGATCGTCCTCACAGGCATCGAGATCGCCAGCTGGGGCGTGGATCTGCCCGGCAAGCCCCCCATGTGCAAAATGGTCGCCGCCATCTGCCAGGCCGTTCCCCAAATGCGGGTGCGGCTGGGAAGTCTGGAACCCCGGGTCATTACGGAAGATTTTTGCCGGGAAATGGCGAAATATCCCAATCTGTGCCCCCAGTTCCACCTGTCCATGCAATCCGGCTGCGACACGGTGCTTCAGCGCATGAAGCGGAAGTACGACACCCGGCGCTACTACGAAAGTGTAACGCTGCTCCGGGAATTTTTCCCCAACTGCGCTGTGACCACGGACATGATCGTGGCATTCCCCAGGGAGACGGAGGAGGAATTCCAGCAGAGCCTGGATTTCATCCGCAAGTGCGCCTTTGCGGATATGCACATTTTCCCCTACTCCCGCCGTCCCGGCACCCCTGCGGACAAGATGAGCGGGCAGCATGACAACGCCACCAAGGAGGACCGGAGCCGCCGGGCCATCGCCGTGGCAGCGCAAATGAGCGGGCAATACCGGCAAAGTCTCATCGGCTCCGTGCAGCAGGTGCTGTTTGAAGAAATGGCGGAGGGATACGACACCGGACACGCCCCCAACTATATGCGCGTCTATGTCCCCGGCACCGGGCGGCACAACGAAGTCAGACCCGTGAAGATCACCGGCCTTTTCAAGGATGGCCTGCTGGGGGAAATTTGGGAGGAAAACTGATGGAACGCACCGAAACCAGAAAGCTATACTATGAAGATGCCCATTTGCGGCAGTTTTCCGCCGCCGTCACCGGCTGCGAAAAAGGGGAAAAGGGCTGGTTCGTCACACTGGATGCCACGGCCTTTTACCCGGAGGGGGGCGGTCAGGCCGCAGACGAAGGGACCCTTGGCGGCGTGAATGTGCTGGATGTGCAGGAGCACGACGGGGACATTTTCCACCTGTGCGACGGCCCGCTGGAAGTGGGCAAAACCGTGGAGGGCCGCATCCACTGGGCCCGGCGGTTCGACCTGATGCAGCAGCACACCGGCGAGCACATCATTTCCGGCCTGCTCCACGAGAAATTCGGCTGCATGAATACAGGCTTTCATGTGGGCGCAGATGTGATGGAAGTGGATTTTGACGTACCCATGACCACGGCGGATCTCATGGAGATCGAACGCAGAGCCAACGAAGCGGTATGTGCCAATATTCCTCTGAAATGCTGGATCCCCACGGAAGAAGAACTGAAAACCGTCCCTTACCGCACCAAAAGAGTTCTGGACTGGCCTGTTCGCATCGTCCAGGTGCCAGGGTACGACAGCTGCGCCTGCTGCGGCATCCATGTGAAAACCACCGGAGAGGTGGGGCTGATCAAAATTCTTTCCTGCACGGCGCTCCGGGGTGGCGTGCGGCTGGAAATGGTCTGCGGCAGCCGGGCCTATCGGCACATTTCAAAGGTTTTTGAGGAAAACCGGCAGGTTTCCCAGCTTTTTTCCGCTCCCATGGATGCCACCGGAGAAGCGGCCCGGAAGATTTGCGAAGCCCTGTCTGCCGAAAAGCAGCGCAACGCCGTGCTTCAGGGGAAACTCTTGGACCATGTGGCAAAGGGCTACGAAAACGCCGGAGATGTGCTGCATTTTGAGGATGGGCTGGACAGTGCCGCTCTTCGGCTGCTGGCGGAAAAGATATTGGCCTGCTGCGGCGGGCAGGTATTCGTTTTTTCCGGGGAAGCGGCCCGGTACGGCTACTGTCTGGCAAGCACGGAGGGGGATCTTCGCCCCCTGAACAAGCGGATGAACGGGGCCCTTTGCGGCCGGGGCGGGGGCAAGGCCCAGTTCCAGCAGGGAAGTGTCCAGGCCACCGCCGAGCAGATCCGGGCATTTTTCCGCGGGTGAAATATCCCCGACCTCTCCCGGCCTCGCTGCGCTCGGCCACCCTCCCCAAAGGGCAATGTCATTAAGTTAATGGTATAGTCAGTAAAGGGACAACGATCAAGAA
>CAZVAB010000190.1:0-3060 GCA_964625045.1 uncultured Oscillospiraceae bacterium
TTAGATTTTTGATTTACTTTGTGTTCCAGTCGTACTGCACCCAGGTGTAGACACTGTCTGCGTTATAGGGCAGCGGCAGCACCGTCACGCTGGTGCCAGCCACATAGGTGTGCTCCACATCCAGCAGAGGCTTGTTGTGCTCTTCGTACTTATAGCTGGTGTGGTGGACCTTGGAAACAGGCCACAGGGCAACCGTAGGATTCAGTGTCGCATTCAGCTCCGCGCTGGCGCCCAGGTAGCCGTGGTGGGTCACCTGGAGGATATCCGTCTTCAGGTAATCGCCGTAAGCATTCAGCAGGATGCCTGCTTCCACAGGGCCGCAGTCGCCCATCATAGTGATGACGTTACCAGCGAACTCCATGCGTAGCACCAGGCTGGTGTTGTTGAAGAAGGGGACATCCTGCCAGGGCAGCAGGTCCAGGGTGCTCAGCATCTCAAACTTCATGTTGCGGATATAATAGACCTGGCCGGGGTGGGCCTCGATGATCTGGGCATCGGGATAGCTCTGCACATAGCTGAGCATATTGACCTTCTGCGTCAGGATCTGGTCATTCATGTTAAAGGTCTGCTCCGTGGGGTAGTTCCAGATGAACTTCTCAATGGTCACCTTGTCGCTGTAATTCTTGGTGAAGTTGTAGAAGCCGCCAGTGTGGTCGCCATGGAAGTGAGAGATGATCCATGCAGCGATGACGATATTATCCTTGTCAGGAGCCAGCTCGCACAGGGTATCATAAATCGCCTTGGACTGATCCTTGGCGTTGTGACCGGAGTCTTCGATGATGAAGCTGCCGTCCGCCAGGCGGAAGACAAAGCACATACCGTTGTCCTTGCCGGACTTATAGTGGGTGCCAACCATAGCCATTACAGGCTCTACACCCTTGTCTTCGTACACATTGTCGCTCTCCCGGGGTGCCAGCGCACCCTTGGGCTCCGCAATGATGCGCACTTCATTCAGAGAGGGCACATACATGGTGGTTGCGGTGACTTCGTCACTGGTCCAGGTGGCATAGAGGTTGTCCACGATGGTGTGCTCATCGTACAGCTCAAAACCAGCCTTTTTCAGATCGTCCTGATAAGCCTTATAGCCGTCAGAATTCTCCGTCTGGAAGCGCAGCAGGTGTGCGCCTTCTTCCTCGTCCCACAGAGACAGGAAGCCGTCATAAGTATACTTGGGCAGCTTGGCAATGGCAGCATCCGCAGGGACCTCGTAATCCCTGGGCAGGCCTTCCGTTGCCTCAACACTCTCTTCTGTGCTCTCCTGGCTGGCCTCGGTGGAGGGCTCCGTCTCGCCGGGGGCGCAAGCCGCCATGGAAAGCACCATGACAAAGGCCAGCAGCGCTGCCAGTAATTTCTTCATGTTCAGCATGATTCATTCTCCTCTTTTCAAGTTCGGGCATACTGCCCATTAAATAATATTATACCGAAACAGTCTTCGTCTTTCCATTGATGGATTTACCAATTTTATCTTTACGATTCATTGCAATGTGCACAAAGAAGGGACGATGACCTCTGGTCGCCGTCCCTTCCACACCCTGTTTAGCTCAGATCAATGGCATACTCCGGCGGAATCGCCGCCTTCTCTGCGTCATGGAACAGTCGCTGATCCATCCGCCCAGGGTAATGAGGATGTCTTTTTGTCACCGGCTCATAGGAAACGCTCTTTTCCGCCCGATTACATTCGCTTTCCCGGTAGTCATCCAGCCATTTTTGCATCCGCTGCACCTGGGGATCTTCCGGATCGTATACACTGCGTTCCTCAGGCAGCCGGTCAAAATAGAAATATTTCCCGCTCTTGTTCTGATAAACCAGCTTCCGGGTACCATCGGTGACCATGTACACACCAGCATCGCCGCAGCCGAATTGGGAATATACCGCCTCATGCTTCCCACCGCGGAACAGATCCACACCGTCGTACTCACTCTTGTCATACGGCACACCGATGTAGCCAAGGATGGTGGGTGCCAGATCCACCAGCGAGCAGGGATCCTGCACACGCCGAGGCGTTTCCCCGGGATAGTGGATCATCATAGGGATCCGCACTGCGGAATCCACCATAGCCCGCTTTCCCACTGCGCCGTAATCGCCCATCATATCGCCATGGTCGCTGGTAAAGACGATAAGGGTGTCATCATACATTTCCTTTTCCCTCAAGGCAGCAATAATGCGGCCCACCTGATGGTCTACAAAAGATACGCAGGCATAGTAGTAATTGCGCATCCGCAGCACATCCTGCTTGCTCATTTGAAGCCGCTCGCAGCCACTGCGCACTCCCACCAACTCCCGGAAGCTGTCCAGCTCCGGTGGATCCAAAGGCGGTGCCGGATCATCCCGGTACAATTTCTGCCACGGGGCAGGCGGGCAATAAGGGGGATGAGGATGAATAAAGGAGGTCATGAGGAACATGGGCTTTTCCGGATCCGCATCCTGTATGTGTGCAACAGCGTGATCTGCGATCCATTGCGTTGGATGCGCATAAGGGGGCAGCTGGGAGATCTGGGGCATATAGTACATTTCACTGCGCATCCCGTGGTAGTCAAAGACATGAGGAAAATGTTCCCGGATATAGGCCGTGTAGTCATCCCGGTCATCAGCCAGTTCCTCCTGGGAGATGCGTTTGCAGAAGCCCACACCGCCATAATCATCCCAGAGATAGTGGAGCTTACCCACTGCGCAGCTATCATAGCCCGCCTTCGTCACTTGTGCGTAATAGCCCACTCCCTCATAGCAGCGTTCCAAATTGTTATTGTTATTGCCAGTCCTGGCCGGGTACTGGCCTGCCATCATAGAAAGTCTCGCCGGAACACACACCGGGGACGGCGTATAGCAGTGGTCAAACACCACCGAATCCTTCGCCAGTGCGTCTAAGTGAGGGGTCTGCATACGGGGATCCCCAATGGCCGCAATGGTATCCGCTCGCTGCTGGTCGGTCATGATTACAAGGATATGTTTCATACTACTCACCCTTTCTCTTGCGAAACAAAAGCTATTATCGTTTTCTATTTCGTTTCGATATTATTATCTTAAAAAATCCACCGAAATGCAATTTGTCATTATACCTAA
>CAZVAB010000191.1:0-3058 GCA_964625045.1 uncultured Oscillospiraceae bacterium
AAACCCGCCTGCGGATGCAGGCGGGTTCGCCATATTCTTTAAAACTCCGGGCCGTTCTGTTCCGGCTGATTGGCTCTCGGCTTTTCCACCGGCGGGATATTGCCGGGCGCAGGCGTTTCCTGCTTCCGGGGCGGCATTCCCTGATCCTTGTTCATCACCACCATCATAAAGACGGATTCCAGCCCGCTGATCCCCGCAAAGGCCAGACCCAGGCTGACCCAGAAATACACATTGGTGTTTTTCGGCTCACAGGAACGCAGCACGTCATAAACGCAGAGCCAGCGCAGCACCTTTGTAACTGCCACAGCAGCCAGCAAGGGAAGCACGACCAGCGCAGCCACGCCCGCAAGCTCCATCAGCGCTCCGATGGCGCTTCCGACCATCTCTTCATCACTGGGCCCGATGACGATCAGCTTGCTCACAATGGCATAGATCATGCCGACCACCGCCACGATTTCCAGCCCCGCCAGCAGGATATTCAGTCCAAGCATCCATTTGCGCTTGTTCTTCACTTCCCCCTTGGTCACATACCGGTACTGATCGGAGACAGAGCCCAAGATCCACACATTCACCAGCGGGATCCAGGCCAGCCAGGGCTTCTTGATGCACCGGCGTTTTGCAATGGTGTAGAGAGCCAGTGCCTCCAAAATATAAGCGACGATGCCCAGGGAACTGGAGAAGAGATTCACCGACATCATACCATTCTGGATCAGGCCTTGCAATTGGTTCAAAATGTTTTCATTCATGGCACATCCGCCTCCTTTTCTACAGACATTTTATCACAGCACAGGGACGTTTGCAACCAAAAGATGTCAAAAAGCGGCCGCTTTCGCAGCCGCTTTTTTCTTATTTCATCAGCTTGCACACCAGTGCGGTATATGCCGCAGGGTCTTCCAGGGGCAGATCTGCCAGGAGCTTAGCCTGAGCGCACAGCAGCCGGGCATAGTCCTTTGCCTTTTCCACATCCTCCGCCACGGCGGCACGCATGGCCTTTACCGCTTCATGCTCCGCATTCAGTTCCAGGACTCGTCCAGAAGCGAAGGCAAACTCCGGGTTCACCCGCTTCATATACTTCTCCATCTCAAAGCTCATACCGGAGTCCGGGGTCATGGCAACGGGTGCGTCACCCAGATTGGCGGAGAGTTTCACTTCCTTCACTTCTCCAGCCAGGGTCTCCTGCACGAAGGTGAGGAAGCCCTTCCACTCCTCCGCCTTGCTTTCCAGTTTCTTCTTTTCCTCCTCGGTCTGCAGTTCCAGATCCTCGGTGGAGATATTGCAGAACTGCTTTTCCGCATAGGTCATCAGGGTCTGGGGCACAAACTCGTCCACTTCCTCCGTGAACAGCAGCACATCGTAGCCCTTCTTTTCCAGTGCCTTCACCTGGGGCAGCTGGGCCAGACGGTCCTTGTTTTCACCGGGGGCGAAATAGATCTTCTCCTGGCCCTCTGCCACGGCATCCACATACTCCTTGAGGGTGACCAGCTTGCCCTGCTTGTGGGAATAGAACAGCAGCAGATCCTGCACCGCATCCTTGTTCATGCCATAGTCGGACACCGCGCCGTATTTCAGCTGACGGCCAAACACGCCAAAGAATTCCTCAAACTTTTCCCGGTCATTTTCCAGCATATTTTTCAGCTCGGACTTGATCTTCTTCTCAATGCCCCGGGCGATGATCTGCAGCTGGCGGGTATGCTGAAGCATCTCACGGCTGATGTTCAGGGACAGGTCCTGGGTGTCCACGATGCCCCGGACGAAGCGGAAGTGCTCCGGCAGCAGGTCTTCACAGGACTCCATGATCATCACACCGGAGGAATACAGCTGCAAGCCCCGCTTGAAATCCTTGGTATAGAAATCATACGGTGCCTTGCCGGGGATATACAGCAGTGCCTTAAAGCTGACACTGCCCTCGCTTGCCATGTGGATGGTCTTCAGCGGCTTGTTATAATCGAAGAATTTCTCCCTGTAGAAGGTCTCATACTCCTCTTCCGTCACATCCTTCTTATTACGCTGCCAGATGGGCACCATGGAGTTGAGGGTCTCCTCCTCCGTGTACTGCTCGTACTCGGGCTTGTCCTCCGGGGACTCCTCCTTCTTCCGGGATTTCTCCACCTCCATGCGAATGGGGTAGCGGATATAGTCGGAATACTTGCGGATCAGCTCCCGGATGCGGTATTCCTCCAGGAATTCGGAGTAATGCTCCTCTTCCGTATCTGCTTTGATGGTCATGATCACATCGGTACCGGGGTAATCCCGCTGGGCAGGCTCAATGGTGTAGCCGTCCGCACCGTCCGAGACCCACTTCCAGGCTTCGTCGGAGCCGTATTTCTTGGAAATGACCGTCACAGAGGAAGCCACCATGAACGCTGAGTAGAAGCCTACGCCGAACTGGCCGATGATGTCGATATCCTCCTGCTTTTCCATATTCTGCTTGAAGCCCAGAGAGCCGGACTTGCAGATGGTGCCCAGATTCTCCTCCATCTCCTGCCGGCTCATGCCAATGCCGTTATCGGAAACGGTGAGGATCCTGGCATCCTTTGCCCGGGTGATATGGATGGCAAAATCATCCCGGTTCAGGCCCACCTTGTCATCGGTCAGGGCGGTGTAGGCCAGCTTGTCGATGGCATCGGAGGCGTTGGAAATGATCTCCCGCAGGAAGATCTCCTTGTGGGTATAAATGGCGTTGATCATCAGATCCAGCAACCGCTGGGACTCCGCCTTAAACTGCATTTTTTCCATAATCAAAATTCGCTCCTTTGGTTCATTTTTAGCACTCTATTTATTCGAGTGCTAATATTATATCACCCACTACAAAAAATGCAAGCCCAAATAAAAAAGTTCTTGGAATATTCACAAATAATCCGGTTTCCCCTTGATTATTCCTGGATTTATGATATCATTATCGTGAATATTTATGGCTTGACAAAGGAGACATTTATGATCACAGTTAATAATCTGGGTATGCAGTTTGGCGGCCAGTGGCTGTTCCAGCACGTAGACCTGCAATTTTTGCCCGGCAACTGCTATGGCATCATCGGTGCCAACGGCGCGGGCAAATCCA
>CAZVAB010000192.1:0-3033 GCA_964625045.1 uncultured Oscillospiraceae bacterium
AAAAAGTTTTGTTATTTCCAGCGGAGCGAAGCGGTGTCGAGAAATCCACGCACTTCCGAAACATTTCTTGTAAACCAAGTGCCAAGATCCCTCGACTACGCTCGGGATGACATGGACTTAGATAGTCCCAAGCCCTCCCCTTTGGGGAGGGTGGCCGAGCGAAGCGAGGCCGGGAGAGGTCGGGGACGTTTCGCCTACCGGCGAGGATATTCTATCGAATATCCCCCTCTTCCGTCAAAAATCAAAGATTTTTGCCACCTTCCCCAAAGGGGAAGGCTTTGGTAGGAGCCATCCGTTCCTAGTGTAGGGCGGGGGCATGCCCCCGCTGCCCAAGTACGATGCCCACCCAGTCCTCACACCCCTCCACACCCACATAGCCATGCTTTTCTCCAAGTGGTTTACATTTTCCCCAGTTTATGATAGAATGAAATGTAATCCTGAAAGGGAGGGAACTTATGAATTTCGATAACACCTATGTAAAAATAGATTTGGACATCATCGCCCAGAATTTTGAAGCTGTGTGCCGCAAAGCCGGTGTCCCGGTGATGGCGGTGGTCAAGGCCGATGCCTACGGCCACGGTGCGGTGCAGGTGGCAAAGCTCCTGCAAGGCAAATGCGCCTTTTTCGGAGTTTCTTCCATGCTGGAAGCCCTGGAACTGCGCCAGGCAGGACTGCGTGACCCCATTTTGATTTTGGGCCAAACCCCCATTTCCGCTTTCCCCACCGCCGTGGAGGAGGGCATCCGCCCCACCATCTTCCACTACGAGGATGCCGCCGCCCTGTCCGCCGAAGCGGTGAAGCAGGGCATCACTGCCCCGTTCCACTTTGCCGTAGACACAGGCATGAGCCGCATTGGCTTCCAGCCCACAGCGGAATGTGCCGACCTTTGCGCCAAAATCGCCCAACTGCCCGGCTTAAAAGCCGAGGGTCTGTTCAGCCATTTCGCCACGGCGGACTGTGCCGATCTGACCCAGGCCAGGAAACAGGCAGAACTTTTCGAAGCCTTTGACCGGATGCTGAAGGACCGAGGAGTGCAGATCCCCATCCGGCACCTGGACAATTCTGCCGGCCTTATCAATTTCCCCTGCCGCTACGAAATGGTGCGCTCCGGCATCGTCACCTACGGAATGTACCCCAGCCCGGAAGTGCCCATGGACAAGCTCTCCATCCGTCCCTCTCTGGAATGGATCAGCCGGGTGACCCACATCCAGCAGCTGCCCGCCGGGCGGGCCATCAGCTATGGCGGCACCTTTGTCACCAGCCGCCCCACCACCGTGGCGACCATCCCGGTGGGCTATGCCGACGGCTACCGCCGCAGCCTTTCCGGCCGCTTTTATGTGCTCATCCATGGGCAAAAAGCCCCCATTCTGGGCCGCATCTGCATGGATCAGATGATGGTGGATGTCACAGGCATCCCCGGTGTCAAGCTGGAAGACCAGGTGACCTTGGTAGGCCGGGACGGTGCCGAGGAGATCACCATGGAGCAGATTGCCGCCGTGGCTGACAGTTTTAACTACGAATTTGTCTGCGGCATCAGCCGCCGTGTCCCCCGTTTCTATGACCAGGGCGGTGTCCGGGTCCGGGCGGTGCACTATCTGCTGGACGCTTGAGAAAAGGAGAGCCTATGAACCGTTCATTACAGAAAACCGTCGTTGCCCTGACTCTGGTGCTGGCCCTGCTGGTGGGTGTCGCGCTGCTGCTCCCCCACGCACCGGGGCAGCCGAGCACAGAGCCTTCCTCCACCGGCACGCTTTCCGTCCCCTCCACAGGCGGTTCGGAAAGCACCGTTGCCACCACCCAGCCCCCCACGCAAGCCCCCATCGTCAAGGAAAGCACGGCAACCATCAGCGCCACTGGCGATATATTGATGCACAAAAATGTGATCAACACCGGAAACACCGGCAGTGGCTACGATTTTTCCAGCATCTTCCGGTATTTTTCCGATTATGTCCAGTCCGCTGATCTGGCACTCGCCAACCTGGAGACCACCCTGGCCGGTCTCGACAATGGTTATCAGTATTCGGGCTATCCCACCTTCAACTGCCCGGATGAGATCGTTTACAGCCTGAAAAATGCTGGCTTTGACACGCTTCTTGCCGCCAATAACCACTCCTACGACACCCGCAGTGTCGGCTTCCGCCGCACCGGGAAAGTCATCCGGGAAGCCGGGCTTGGGGTGCTGGGCAATAAAGAAACCCCCGACGATCCCAACTATCTGATCTTCGATGTCAACGGCATCCGCCTGGGTCTTGCCTGCTACACCTACGACACCGACAATTCCGCCGATAAGAAGGCGCTGAACTACATTCCCGTGACCAGCGAGGATGCGCCGCTGCTCAACTCCTTTGACTACGCCAATCTGGATCTGTTTTACACCGAAATGTCCGAAAACATGGCCCAGATGGAGGAACAGGGCGTGGACGCGGTGATCCTGTTCATGCACTGGGGCAACGAATACCAGATCCAGCACAACGCCACCCAGTCCTCCATCGCCCAGTCCCTGTGTGATCTGGGTGTGGATGTGATCATTGGCGGACATCCCCATGTGGTGCAGCCGATCGAACTGCTCACCTCCACCACCGACGATGCTCACAAGACCGTCTGCCTGTATTCTCTGGGCAACGCCGTGTCCAATCAGCGCATTGCGGAAATGTCACTGAAAACCGGTCACACAGAGGACGGTATGCTTTTCAGTGTCACCTTTGCAAAATATTCCGACGGCACCGTGGTGCTGGAATGTGCGGATGTGCTGCCCACCTGGGTCAATATGCACTACACCGCCCGGAAAAAGGAATACAACATCCTGCCCCTGGACAAATCCATCGAGGACTGGAAGACCCAGTTCTCCCTGACGGACAGCACCTATTCACAGGCTCTTGCATCCTATGACCGGACCATCGCCATCGTCGGCTCCGGTTTGGAGCAGGTGAACCAGTATTTATCCCAGCATCAGGCAGAAGTCGAAGCCGCCCTGGGTATCCAATAAGCAAAGCCGGAAGCAATGCTTCCGGCTTCTCCGTGTGTCAAATAAAT
>CAZVAB010000193.1:0-3012 GCA_964625045.1 uncultured Oscillospiraceae bacterium
AGATGGTGGGCAACCAGGCCGTTACCAACGTGCTGGTGGGCGAGCGCTACAAGAATGTCTCCAAGGAAGTGAAGAACTACTTCAAGGGCGAGTACGGCATTGCTCCCGCTCCTGTCAACGCCGAGCTGGAAAAGAAGATCCTGGCAGAGGCCGGCATGGAGAAGCCCCTGAACTGCCGTGATGAGGACTCCAAGCGGGACGGCAAGGACTTCGTCGCCGCCAAGGAAGCTCTGGGCGACCTGGCAAGAAGCGAAGAAGATGTGATGAGCTACATCTGCTACCCCGACCAGACCCGCAAGTTCTTGGAACAGAAGAAGGTGGAAGCCGAAAATGTGGTGACTTATAGCATCGTGGAGGCATAAGGAGGCTAAAAATGCTGCTACTGTCTGCTGCGGCAAATACCGTGCAGGAGCCGGATTATATCGCTCTTGCAATGGTCATTGCCATTGCTGTGATCTTTGCGATTTACGCACTGAACAGAATGTCCAAGAAAAAGCGCGTTTCTGCCGAGCCTGTGGAGCGTGCCGTGCCGGTAGAAGAAACAGCTCCCGTCCTGGCACCTGGCAGCGCCGGGCAGCTGAAGCTGCACGATGTGGAGCCCAAGACTGCTGCCATGGTCATGGCGATCGTGGCGGATAAGCTGAGTAAGCCCCTCAATGAGCTGCGCTTCATTTCCATCAAGGAGGTCAAGTAATATGACATACAAAGTGACCCTTTGCGGCCGCACTTATGAGATCGAAGTCAAAAACGGTCAGGCCGTGGTGCTGGATGAGTACGAGGCCGTGGCAGCGGCACCCGCTGCCCCTGTGGAAGTCCCCGCTGCGCCCGCAGCCGCTCCTGCCGCAGTGCCCGCCGCTGCCGTTGTCACCGGAAGCGGTGAAGTGGTGAAAGCCCCCATGCCCGGCAATATCCTGAAGGTCAACGTGACCCAGGGCCAGGCGGTGAAGGAGGGTGATGTGCTGGTGATCCTGGAAGCCATGAAGATGGAAAACGAGATCATGGCTCCCAAGTCCGGCACCGTCAACCAGGTGCTGGTGACCAAGGGTGCGACGGTTGATACCGATGCGCCGCTGGTGGTCATCGGTTAAGACGGGCGGAGGTTTTTATGGAAATTCTGTATCAAAACCTGCTTGCCTTCCATTGGCAGGATATCCTGATGATCCTCATCGGCTGCCTGCTGATCTACCTGGCAGTTGCCAAGGAGATGGAGCCGTCGCTGCTGCTGCCCATGGGCGTCGGCACGATTTTGGTGAACATCCCCTTTTCCGATGCGCTCACCGGCCCCGTCCAGTCCCTGTATAACGCCGGTATCGCCAACGAGCTGTTCCCGCTGCTGCTGTTCATCGGCATCGGCGCCATGATCGATTTTGGCCCCCTGCTGAGCAATCCCAAGCTGATGCTCTTTGGTGCGGCGGCCCAGTTCGGTATTTTCTTTACCCTGTGCATGGCAAGCGTGTTCTTCCCGGAGATCAAGGACGCTGTCTCCATCGCCATCATCGGCGCGGCGGATGGCCCCACCTCCATCGCTGTGGCCAATGCCCTTGGCTCCGGCTATGTGGGCGCCATCACCGTGGCGGCCTATTCCTATATGGCACTGGTGCCCATCATCCAGCCACCGGTGATTAAGGCCCTGACCACCCAGAAAGAGCGATTGATCCGAATGCCCTATGAGCAGAAAAATGTGTCCAAGCTGACCCGGGTGCTGTTCCCCATTATCATCACGGTCATTGCCTCTGCCATTATCCCCCAGGCCACGGCCCTCATCGGTTTCCTGATGTTCGGCAACCTGATCCGGGAGTGCGGCGTGCTGGACTCTCTGTCCGAGACAGCCCAGAAGGTGCTGGCAAACCTGGTGACCATTTTCCTGGGCATCAGCGTGGCCTTTAACATGACCGCGGAGCAGTTCGTCCGGGTGGATACCCTGCTGATCCTGGGCCTGGGTCTCATCGCCTTCATCGTGGACACTGCTGGCGGCGTGCTGTTCGCAAAGTTCCTGAATCTGTTCTCCAAGAAGAAAATCAACCCCATGATCGGCGCTGCGGGCATTTCCGCGTTCCCCATGTCCGGCCGTATCGTTCACAAGATGGCACTGGCGGAGGACTCCCAGAACTTTTTGCTGATGCACTCCATCGGTGTCAATGTCTCCGGCCAGATCGCCTCGGTCATTGCCGGCGGCATCCTGCTGAGCCTGTTCTCTTGAGCAAGGAGGAAAAATGATGAATTTTTTGACCAAGACCGTCGCTCTGGCGGAAGAGGCGAATATCGAGCTGATTTTTGAGCCGATGAATTTTGTGCGAAACCTGAAATACATGGGCATCGGAATGCTGGTGATCTTCGTGATCATCGGGATCATCATTCTGACGACCATGATGGTGAACAAGGTTTTTGCCGATTGATCGTTTTTTCGGGGGATGATCCCCGGAAAGCTGCAAGTTCCTGTAGTTAAGGAGGAAAAACAATGGAAGTTTCAACCCTGGAAGCGGGTATTTTGGCGCTGCTGGGCTATGCCGTGGTTTTCTTCGGCATTGCGCTGCTGACCATCGTGATCGTGCTCCTGGGCAAGGTGATGAGCCCGAAGAAAAAGGCCGCTCCTGCTCCGGTGTCCACGGCCTCTGCCGCTCCTGTTGCCCCCGCACCTGTTGCGCCGGGCGTTGCGGGCCAGCTGAAGCTGCACGATGTGGAGCCTAAGACCGCCGCAATGCTCATGGCCATCGTAGCCGACAAGATGGGAAAGCCCATCAACGAACTGCGTTTTATTTCCATCAAGGAGGTCAAGTGATATGAAATATAAAGTGACCCTGAACGGCCGCACCTACGAGGTGGAAGTGGAAGCCGGTCAGGCTATGCTGTTGAGCGAATATGAGGCGGTAATGCCCTCTGCTCCCACCGCTGCCCCCGCAGCCCCGGTGGAAGCCCCCGCTGCCCCCGCAGCCGCTCCTGCCGCCGTTGCCACTGGCAGCGGTGAAGTGGTGAAAGCCCCCATGCCCGGCAATATCCTGAAGGTCAACGTGA
>CAZVAB010000194.1:0-2984 GCA_964625045.1 uncultured Oscillospiraceae bacterium
GTGATCAGATCCAGGTTGTATTCCCGCTCCAGCCGCTCCTGAATGATCTCCATGTGCAGCAGTCCCAAAAAGCCGCACCGGAAGCCGAAGCCCAGAGCGATGGAGCTTTCCAGCTCATAGACAAAGGAAGCGTCATTGAGTTTCAGCTTTTCCAGCGCTTCCCGCAGATCCTGATACTTGGCGCCGTCCGCAGGGTACACGCCGGAGTAGACCATGGGCTGCACCGGGCGGTAGCCGGGCAGGGGTTCAGAGGCGCCGTTTTCCACCGTGGTGATGGTATCGCCCACCCGGGTGTCGGAAACATTTTTAATAGAAGCGGTGATGTAGCCCACCTCACCGGCCCCCAGCGCTTCCGCCGGAATCAGGCCCTTGGGGCTCATGGTGCCCACCTCCACCACCTTGTACACCGCACCGGTGGCCATCATCTTGATGTCCTGCCCGGCCCGGACAGTGCCCTCCTTGATCCGGGTGTAGACGATCACGCCCCGGTAAGAGTCATATACGCTGTCAAAGATCAGCGCCTGCAATGGTGCTTCCCGGTCGCCCTTTGGGGCGGGCACGCCCTTGACGATCATTTCCAGGACAGAGCGGATGTTGATGCCGTTTTTGGCGGAAATTTCCGGGGCATCTTCCGCAGGAATGCAGATGATATCCTCGATCTCCGCCTTCACCTCCTCCGGGCGGGCAGAGGGCAGGTCGATCTTGTTGATCACCGGCAGCACTTCCAGCCCCGCATCGGTAGCCAGGAAGGTATTTGCCAGGGTCTGGGCCTCCACGCCCTGGGACGCATCCACCACCAGCACCGCACCCTCGCAGGCGGCAAGGCTCCGGGAGACTTCATAGTTAAAGTCCACATGGCCGGGGGTATCGATAAGATTCAGGGCATACGTTTCCCCATCGTCGGCGGTGTAGCTCAAGGTCGCCGCTGTTGCCTTGATGGTGATGCCCCGCTCCCGCTCCAGGTCCATGGAGTCCAGCATCTGGTTCTCCATTTCCCGCAGTTCGATGGCGTTGCATTCTTCCAGCAGCCGGTCCGCCAGAGTGGACTTGCCGTGGTCAATGTGGGCAATAATGGAAAAATTTCGGATCTTAGAAAGTTCTGTCATTGTTTTTACCTCATTTGAAAGGATGAAGCGGGGACAGGCTTTCCAAAAATCGCCTACCACCCCATTTTTCTGCTATTATACAGTTTTTTGGCGAAAAAGTAAACCGTATGTTTTCGTCAAATTCAGGGAAAACTCTGTTGCAGTGGGACAAAACCTGTCAAATGGGAAAGAAATTCATTTTTTTCTTCAAAAAACCTTGTCAAAAAGATAAAAACAGGATATAGTCTTACAGCAATCACAGATAATGAACAGATAGAGGTGGATCGACATGAGTAACCCGAAAAAGCCCGCTCCCAAGAGCGTGGAAGAGCTGCAGTCCGCATTGCAGGCACTGATCGCCAAGGGTCGCAAGGAAGGCATGATCCGGGCCACAGAGCTGAACGCTCTGCTGGAGCAGATGGACATGACCCCCGAAAAAATCGAAGAAGTGTATGACCGTTTTGAGGCCATGAATATCCAGGTGATCAGCGCCGAGCTGGATCTGGAGCTGTCCGACGATATGGAGCTGGCCGCTCTGGACATTGAGTCCGACCTGGCTGGCATTGAAGAAGAGGATCTCATTGACCCGGTGGATCTGGCTGCGGAATACAATCTGGACGATCCGGTGCGGATGTACCTGAAGGAGATCGGTCAGGTGAAGCTGCTGTCCGCAGAAGAGGAAGTGGAGCTGGCCCGGCGTGTCGCCGAGGGCGACCAGGAGGCAAAGAACAAGCTGACGGAAGCCAACCTGCGTCTGGTGGTCTCCATCGCCAAGAAATACTCCGGCCGTGGTCTGCACATTCTGGACCTGATCCAGGAGGGCAACACCGGCCTGATCCGTGCCGTTGATAAATTTGACTGGACAAAGGGAAACAAATTCTCTACATATGCCACCTGGTGGATCCGGCAGGCCATCACCCGTGCCATCGCCGACCAGGCCCGGACCATCCGTGTTCCGGTGCATATGGTAGAAGTGATCAACAAGGCCACCCGCTGCAACCGGAAGCTGGTGCAGGAGCTGGGCCGGGAACCCACCGTGGAGGAGATCGCCGCCGAGCTGAACCTGCCTGTGGAAAAGATCATCGAAGCAAACCGCACCGCCGCCGATACGCTGTCCCTGGATACCCCCGTGGGTGACGAAGAGGATACCTCCATCGGCTCCTTCGTCCCAGACGACCGAAATCCCGGCCCTGCGGACGCTACTTCCAACGCCATGCTGGCGGAAGCCCTGAAGGAAATTCTGGATACCCTGACCGAGCGGGAAGCGGACGTGCTGCGGATGCGTTTCGGTATGTATGACGGACGCACCCACACCCTAGAGGAAGTGGGCCAGATCTTCGGCGTGACCCGGGAACGGATCCGCCAGATTGAGAACAAGGCCATCCGTAAACTGCGCCACCCCAGCCGTGCCAAGAAGATCAAGGACTTCTACTGCTAAAACCAATGCCGGAGCGCTTCTGCGCTCCGGCTTTTTTTGCACCCCGCGCGGCAAGGGGTTGCGGCTTTTCCTGTAAGGCGGGCCATTCCCCTCTGGGGAGGGCCTTTGGGAAAGCTGCACCATCTAAGATCTATGTCATCCCGAGCGCAGCCGAGGGATCTTGGCATTGATTTAAGATGAAATGTCCCGGAAGTGCGTGGATTTCTCGACTCCGCTTCGCTCCGCTCGAAATGACAGATATTTTGGTGCGGTGGGGTATGGTAGCAGAGCAATTGTCCCACCTGGGCGGCGGATGGCTGTCCCCCGCCCTACGATGGGAACGGATGGTCACGGGCAAAGCCTTCCCCTCTGGGGAAGGTGGCAAAAATCTTTGATTTTTGACGGAAGAGGGGGATATTTCGGAAGAAATATCCTCGCCGGTAGGCGAAACGTCCCCAACCTCTCCCGACCTCGCTTACGCT
>CAZVAB010000195.1:0-2967 GCA_964625045.1 uncultured Oscillospiraceae bacterium
GTCGACAGCCGAAACAAGATGAATTATAGCGAATTATTCAGAGGTTCCCTAACATACCCTGCAAAGGTGTACCTTTTAATTTTTTGTATCTTTGTATCAAACTCTGCATAGTCATTTCGAGAAATCTACGCACTTCCGGGCTATTTCAGCTAAAATTGGTGCGTAGATCCCTCGGCTGCGCTCGGGATGACATGAATCTTAGATGGTGCAAGCAGTTCCCCCATGCCCTCCCTTTTGGAGCGGGCGTTTTACAGGTGGCAGAACGGGCAAATCCGGCACCGAATGGGTGCCGGATGTTTTATACCGTGGCAGTTTCCTGCTGCAATGTCAGCTCTTTGGGGTAGAAAAAGCGGATCTTTTCCTTTGCAATGGAAAACTGAACCCTTTTCCCCATGCGCAGCTCCCCGTCCAGATTGATGGGCGTTTCGTTATCGCAGTGGATGGTGATGCTTTTGGTGCGGATATGGCGGATCAAATGAGGGTAGTCCCTGTATTTGCCCGCCTTGTACTGGCCCACCACCTGGGCGACCTTCAGCCGGGACACATCCTTGACCAGCAGCACATCCATCAGGCCGTCCTGAGGGTCCGCTTCCGGCACCGGGTTGAAGCCGCCGCCGTAGTAGCGCCCGTTGCAGGCGCAGATAAGGGTGAAATTGCCGTCAATGCGCTCCCCGTCCACTTCCACAGTGTAATGCTCCGCCACGCCCCGAATCACATTGATCAAGGTGGACACGGCATAAGCCCGGAAACCGCTGAGCAGCGGGATGCGCTTATAATTTGCCACATCTGTGCCGATGCGGGCATCCAGGCCCACGGAGCAGATGTTCAGGGAAATGTCGTCGTTGCAGCGGATCAGGTCGAAGGTGGTCTCTTTGGCATCCAGCAGCCGTCCCAGGTCAAAAAACGCCTTGGGATCGGAGAAGAGCTTGACGAAATCGTTGCCGCTGCCGCCGGAGTAGACGGTGACGGAAACATTGTCGAACCCTGCTGCGCCGGACACCACCTCGTTCAGCGTGCCGTCGCCGCCGCAGGCGTAAATGCGGTATTCCTTGCCGCTTTCCGCAGCTTCCCGAGCGATGCGGCGGCACTGCCCCGGTGCGGAAGAAACTTCGATGCGGCAGTCCAGTGCCCGCTTCCCACATTCTTCCACAATGGCGTCGGTGTACTGCTTCGTCCGGTCAAAGCTGCCAGCTGCCGGATTGATGATGAATAAATGGGTCATTTCCCCATCTTCCCCTTATTCTGGGGGGCACGGCCGCCCAGATACATATAATAATCGCACTTGATCATGCCATTGTAGAGCTTGCGCTTTTTGTCCGCCCGGCGGCCGAAGTAATGCTCAAATTCCGGCTCGGAGGTGATGATATACTTCTTCCAGCCGTCGGCGTATTTCAGGTGACGGCCCAGAGCAGCGTACAGCCCCTGAGCGCTGCGCTGCTCCATCATCCGCTGACCGTAGGGCGGGTTGCAGATCAAAATGCCGCTGTCCGTGGGCAGACTCATTTTGGTAGCATCCCCATCCTGGAATTTGATAAGGCTGGCGATGCCCGCTTTCCGGGCGTTAGCCATAGCCAGAGACACGCACTTGGGGTCATTGTCTGAGCCCAGGATGCGGTAGTCCCCCCGGAATTCCTTGTCAATGGCCTCGCCCCGGGCGTTCTGCCAGATCTTTTCGTCCATCCAGTCGAACTTCTCCGCGGCAAAGCGGCGATTCAGGCCCGGTGCCCGGTTCTTGGCAATGAGGGCGGCTTCAATGGGAATGGTGCCGGAGCCGCAGAAGGGGTCCCACAAAAATTCCCGGCCCCGGTAGCGGGTGAGGATCACCATTGCGGCAGCCAGTGTCTCCCGCAGGGGCGCATCGTTGCCGATGGCCCGATATCCCCGCTTGTGCAGGCCCACGCCGGAAGTGTCCAGATACAGCTGGACTCGGTCGTTCATAATGGAAAATTGCAGCTGATATTTCTGACCGTCCTCCGGCAGCCAGCTCTGGTTATATTTTTCACCCAGCCGCCGGGAGGCGGCCTTTTTAATGATGGCCTGACAGTCCGGCACGCTCATCAGCTGGGAGTTCAGGCAGTGGCCTTTTACCGGGAACGCACCGTTGGCGGGGATGAAGTTTTCCAGTTCGGTCTTGTAGACTCCCTGGAACAGCTCTTCAAAAGTCCTGGCTTCAAAGTCCGCCAGCACCAGCAGCACCCGCTCGCCGGTGCGCAGATTCAGGTTTGCCCGGGCCAGGGCGCTTTCGTCGCCGGAAAACAGCACCCGGCCGTTTTCCACCCGGACATTTTCCACATTCAGCCGGCGCAGCTCATCGCCCGCAATACCTTCCAGGCCGAACAAAGTGGGAACAGCAAATTCAAATTGACTCATAATACCTCCAAAATGGGCAAAAGATAGGTTATCGGATGATCTTCTTGGGCTTCAAATACCGCTCCTGCTCGGAAAAAACGCAGCCGCAGTATTTTTGGATATACATATTCAGCTCCCGGGCCTTTTCCTGCCCGGCCTTGAAATAGGGACGGAAATCCCGGTAGAGAAATTCCACGCCGTATTGGGCCGCAGCCCGCTCCCCGGTCTCCCGCATCAGCTCGTGATTTTGGTAGGGGCTGATGAAGAGGGAAGAAGTGAAGCTGTCAAAGCCCCCCTCCTTGGCTTGCCGGGCGGCATCGAACAGGCGGATCTCGTAGCACTTGACACACCGGTGGTCAATGTCCTGTGCCACCTCCCGGACGAAGGGGCGCAGGCCGTAATCATCCCGCTCGATGAGCTTCAGGTCAATGCTGTCCGCATATTCCCGCAGACAGTTGCGCCGTGCTCGGTATTCGGTGAAGGGGTGGATGTTGGGGTTGTACCAGTAGCCGGTGACGTCAAAGTGGTCCCCCCGCAGCACCTCGATGCACTGATTGGCGCAGGGGGCTGATGAAGAGGGAAGAAGTGAAGCTGTCAAAGCCCCCCTCCTTGGCTTGC
>CAZVAB010000196.1:0-2965 GCA_964625045.1 uncultured Oscillospiraceae bacterium
GCCTGAGCCTGGGTATGTCCTCCGACGACCTGTGGTTCGACCCCCTGTTCCTGGTGGTCAAGGGTATGCAGGACAAGCAGATGGAAGTTCTGGAAGCCATCAAGATGTTCGCCGACAAGGGCCTGAAGTCCACCGGCGGTCTGTCCAACAACTCCAACGGCGCTCCCAAGAACGTGCGTCCCATCATGGACTCCGCTCTGGTCGCTATGGCAATGATGCAGGGTCTGACCTCCGCAATCGTCAACCCCAACGACCTGCGCTTGATGGAGACCATCAAGTCCTGTGACATCTTCAAGAACCATGTGCTGTACTCTGACAGCTACCTGGATCTGTAAGAGCTGATATTTCCCTGGCATTCGATGGCTGGGAGGGAAGTCTCCCTCCCGGCCATTTTGCCTATGTAGAGACAGAGGGTGATTTTCATGATGGATCTATTGGTGGAATTTGTCTTTGACTTCGTTCTGGAAGGGATATTTCACCTGACTTTTGGAAATCCCAAATTGAAAACCTGGATCAAAACTGTGTTTTTTCTGCTTTTCTCCGAAGCCATCGCTGGGCTTTTTCTGTGGATCAGTTTCGAGGCTGCCGATAGGTTCGGCGCATTGGTTTGCAGGATCATTGCTTTGGCCCTGGGGGTTGGGTTTCTGGCCCTTGCCTTCTGGGGGCATAAAAGAGACTGGAAACAGGCGGAAGAATGAAAAATGGCTTCCATCGGGAAGCGTATCAATTGGTATATTCAGCCGGAAGGCTCTATATAAACTGACTTAAAATGAATTTTTAGGGAGGAACTTACATGAGTGTATTAACCGATCTGATCTATGGCGGCAGCAATGCTGTGGCGGGCCTGACCGAAGGCGCTGTCAATGATGCCATTGCCAAGTACGGTGCTGACAAGGCCATTGCCTTTCCCGACACTGCTTACTTTTTCCCCACCATCTACGCCGCAACCGGCGTAAAGGTGAAGACCTTGGGCGATTTGACTGCCTGCGTGGGCGTGCTCAAGAGCCTCATTACCAACCAGGAGGATCTGGGTCAGGCGCTGAATGCCGGTCTTGCCACTGCCGTGGGTGCGGAGATCATTGAGGGACTGAAATATGTGGAGGGCGGCAACCCCTACGAAAATGAGTCCGGTATCGGTTTTGTTCCCGATCCCATTATTCGCTCCCTGGGCGTGCCCCTGGTCACCGGTGATATTCCCGGCGTGGCGGTGGTTCTGGGCAAGGCGGACAACGCAGAAGATGTGGTGAAGGTGGTCAAGGGCTACCAGAGCAAGGGCATCATGACCTTCCTGATCGGCGACTGCATCGAGCAGTGTGCCGAGGGCGGTGTGAAGATGGGTCTGGAGCTGCGTGTCATCCCTCTGGGCCATGATGTGACCGCTGTGATCCATGTTGTCACCGTTGCCATCCGTGCGGCACTGATCTTCGGCAATATCCAGCCCGGCGATCTGGCTGGCCTGCTGGACTACACCAAGAACCGTGTTCCCGCATTTGTCAACACCTTCGGTGCCATCGGTCCCGTGGAAGTGTCCGCCGGTGCAGGTGCCATCGCACTGGGCTTCCCCGTGGTGGTGGACATCGATCTGGGCGAGAACCAGGTGCCTGGTGCGCTGGAATCCGTGCTGGATCACAACGAGACAGTGAAGAAGTCCCTGGAGCTGCGCAATATCAAGATCAAGACCACAGAGCTCCCCATTCCTGTGGCATTTGCCGCCGCTTTTGAGGGCGAGATCATCCGCAAGGCGGATATGCACAACGAGTGCTTCTCCGGTAAGAACCCCACCGCCGAGCTGGTGGTGATGCGGGAGCTGGACGAGATCGAGGATCACAAGATCACCATCGTTGGCCCGGATCTGGATGAAGCAAAGGAACTGGCTCTGGCTACCTATGTGGAAGTGGCAGGTAAGAAGATGCAGGTGGACTTTGAGTCCGTCATCGAGCGGAAGTTCCACGCCTGGTTCAACTACATGGAGGGTGTCATGCACACCGGTCAGCGTAACCAGGTGCGTGTGCGTATCTCCAACGCTGCTTACGAAGCCGGACTGCGGCTGAAGGACTTTGCCGAAGTGCTGTATGTGATGATCATGAACGAGTTTGACGCTGTTGTGGACAAGTGCCAGGTCACCCTGATCACCGATGCGGTGGAAGCTGGCAAGTTCCGTGACGAGGTGGCTATGCCCCGGTACAACCAGCGGGATGACCGTCTGGCATCCATGACCGACGAGGCGGTGGACCGCTACTACACCTGCATCCTGTGCCAGAGCTTTGCTCCCGCCCACTGCTGCGTGGTCACTCCCGAGCGTCTGGGCCTGTGCGGTGCGGTGTCCTGGCTGGATGCCAAGGCAACCAATGAGCTGAATCCCAACGGACCCTGCCAGCCCATCTTCAAGGAGGGCCTGATCGACGAGCGCACCGGCCGTTTTGAGTCCGTGAACAAGATGATCGCAGAGGCTACCCACGGTGCGGTGGAAAATGTCACCTTGTACTCCATCCTGGAAGATCCAATGACTTCCTGCGGCTGCTTTGAATGTATCTGCGGCATTGAGCCTATGAGCAACGGCTTCATCGTGGTCAACCGGGAATACAAGGGCATGACCCCTGCGGGCATGAGCTTCGGCGAACTAGCATCCTGCACCGGCGGCGGTGTTCAGACCCCCGGCTACATGGGCCATGGCCGTCACTTCATCAGCTCCAAGAAGTTCATCGCCGCAGAGGGCGGCATTGAGCGCATCGTTTGGATGCCCAAGGAACTGAAGGACGATGTGGCTGAGAAGCTGAACAAGACGGCGCACGAGCTGTACGGCATTGAAAACTTCATCGACATGGTGGCGGACGAGACCATCACCACCGATTGCGAAGAGCTGCTGAACTGGCTGACGGAGAAGAACCACCCCGTCCTGGGTCTGGAACCTCTGATGTAATGGATATGGAACAATGGCCCGAAGGCGAAAGCCTTCGGGCCATTT
>CAZVAB010000197.1:0-2924 GCA_964625045.1 uncultured Oscillospiraceae bacterium
ACTTACTATTGAAAAATTCTTTTCATTCGTCTATTGACATCACACCATTAGACTAAAGGGATATCATTTTACAAAGCTGTCGTACAGCACCCGGATGGCGGACTTGAAGTCCTGATTGGCAACACCCAAAATGATGTTCAGCTCGTCAGGCCCCTGGTTGATCATGCGGATGTTGATGTTTGCCTTGCCCAGAGCGGCAAAGATCTTGCCGGAGACACCGGGCTGGGCCGCCATGTGCCGGCCCACCGCGGCCACAATAGCGATCTGATCGTGGACATCCAATGTGTCCGGCTCGATCTCTTGCTGCAATTCGCCTAAAATGGTGTATAAATGGGGGGCGATGGCCTCCGTGGGCAGCACCAGAGATACATTGTCAATGCCGCTGGGCACATAGTCCACACTTAGCTGATGCCGCTCTAGAACGGACAGCACCCGGCGCAGCATACCCACCTGGTTGCTGATGCCCCGCTTGCTCAGGGAGATGATGGTGAAATCCGTCCGGCCTGTGATGCCGGTGATGAAGCGGTCACAGTTGGCGGGGGTGTCGAAACGCTCCTTGATCATGGTGCCGGGATCGGCGGGGGCATTGGTGTTGCGGATATTCAGGGGGATATTCTTCTCCCGCACCGGGAAAATGGTGCCCTCATGGAGCACCTGGGCACCGGAGTAGCTTAATTCCCGCAGCTCGTCATAGGTCACTTCCGGGATGGCCTGGGGATCCTCCACGATCCGGGGATCGGCCATCAGGATGCCGGAAACATCCGTCCAGTTTTCATACACGTCCGCATCCAAAGCCGCTGCCGCCAGTGCGCCGGTGATGTCGCTGCCGCCCCGGGAAAAGGTGCGGATCTGACCGTCGGGCATCAAACCGTAAAAGCCGGGGATCACAATGCCCTCCTTGGGGCGCATCAGCTGCCGCAGGGCTTCATAGCTGGTCTGCTGGTCAACGCTGCCGTCATAGCGGAAGCGGACCCAGGCCGTGGCATCCACGAACCGGAAGCCTAAGTGCGCCGCCATGAGCTTGGCGGAAAAATACTCGCCCCGGCTGACCAGTTCATCCTGGGTGACGGTTTTGGCTTCCAGCCGCTGTTTCAGGAGGGCAAACTCCGTTTCCAGATCCAGGGTGATCCCCAGTTCGTCCCGGATCTGCAGATACCGGGAGGAGATCATTTCAAAAATGCCGCTGCAATCCACGCCGTACTGAATGTGGGCATGGCACAGGTATAATAGATCGGTGATCTTGTGATCGTGCTTGTTGCGCTTTCCGGCGGCGGAGACCACCACCACACGGCGATCCGGGTCGGACTGAAGAATGCTGCGGATCTTTTGATATTGACCGGCATCAGCCATGGAAGAGCCGCCAAATTTTGCAACTTTCAGCATCGTGTTACCTTCTTTCGTCAGCGCCGCACCACAGTATATGCGGAAATGGGCGCAGAGGTCTGCATTCTATGTGGCCCAGTATACCACAATTTTCTATAAAAACCAAGTGTTTTGTTGGAAGGGTACGGAAAAAGCGGAGCCGGGGGTTCTCCCAGCTCCGCCTGTGCGCCATATTATTCCACTTCGGACAGCTCCACTGCCATCTCGCCCTTGGGGATCAGGTAGCGGCGAATGGCGAAAAGTACGGCGATGCACACCACGCAGGCCACATTGCCCAGAGGGTCGCTGTGGTTCAGGATGACGTGGCGGGCAATGGCCACGATGAGCACTTCCAGGGTGTTGGCGGGGGTCAGATCAATGAGCATCCGCACAAATTCCAGACCCACCACGATGGTCAAAATGTTGTGCAGATAATTGTCCAGCGAGGAAAAATAGTCTGCCACCGTTGCCATCCGGTAAACTTCCAGCCCCAGCATCCCAATCAGCACGATCAGGGTCAAAATGGCGATGATCAGCTCCAAAATGTGCAGAATTCGATGGATGATCGCGTGTTTGTGGTGCATAAAAAGGCCTCCTGTTGTCATTATTTACCATTATAAACGATATTAGAGGAAAAGGAAAGTATTTTTCCTTAGGCAAAATGTAAAAAGCAGAATATAATTTTTTATTAAGATTTCACAAAAACACTTGACGAATGTAAGATTTTGGGGTATAAGTGGGTCTTATAAGATAGTACCAATAAAGGAGTATTAAAAATGAAATGGGGATTTTTCGGCCCGGTGCATATCGCCACGCTGATTTTTGCGGCGGCGATGATCATGGGCCTTTATCTGATATTACGAAACCGCAGCCAGAAGGTGCAGATGCTGGGGCTGGGGCTGCTGTCTTTGTCCGGCGTGGCAGCCATTGTCTATAATCTGGTGACTTGGGATTCCCCCTGGGAGTATCTGCCGCTGCACTTGTGCTCCGTGAATGCGGCGCTGCTGCCCATCACGGTGTTCAGCCGGAACAAGACCATGGGAAATCTGCTGCTGGTGTGGAGCCTTGGGGCGCTGGCAGCCATTGTGGTGAACAATGCCCAGGCGGATTTTGAGCTGATGAGCGCCACGTTCTGCTTTTACTATTTCCCCCATGTGCTGGAATTCGGCATCCCGCTGCTGCTGGTGAAGCTGGGGCTGGTGGAGAAGGATGCCCGGTGCATCGGCTCCACCATGGGGCTGACGGTAGTGACTTATACCATCGTCCATATCTGCAACCTGGTCATCAATGAACTGGATCTGGTGGATAAGTTCGGACGGGATATCGTGGTCAACTATATGTATTCGCTGGTTCCCGAGAACCCGGTGATGCAGCTGTGCTGGAACATTCTGCCCAAGCGCTACTGGTATATGTTCCTGATCTTCCCCATCATTGGGGTGTATCTGCTGGGCATATACGCACCGCAGCTGGTCCGAATGGTCCGCAAACATCAAAAAGCAGCCGCTTGATAGCTGTGTGCTGATAAGACAGTAATTTGAGAAATTACGAAATCGGCAACTGCA
>CAZVAB010000198.1:0-2846 GCA_964625045.1 uncultured Oscillospiraceae bacterium
TTAACATATCGTTTTGAACGGTATAGGGGAATCCTGCTATGAAAAATGGTATGTGATCATGCTTCTGCTTCCAATCCTTGGCGTTATTTTGTATTGTGGAGATAGCGTCATATATTGTGTTCAAGTGAAAATGGAAATCAAAAAAATGCGTGAAAACTGCATGGAGCAGATCATGACAGCCATCAAGGGTCTGCAGGAGAATTTCGATGATGAGGAACACATCCGTGCATTCAGCGCAATCCTGGAGCAAATGGAAGAACATAACTGAAACGATTACATTGCGCCGCCTTTGATGGCGGCGCAAATATTTTTCATGGACAAATGCTTTCTGCCGTGGTATAATCCTTTCATAATTTATGAAAGTGCGGCTTGAAATATGAGTGTTTCCCTGTTGCCCAAGATCGTGGCAAATCAAATCACCGATCTGACACCGGAACTCCTCCACAGCCGGGGGATATCCCTGCTGATGATGGATTTCGACAATACCATCGTTCCCTACACCACCAATATCCCAACGGAAAATGTGGAAAAGTGGCTGGAAATGATGAAGGTGTCCGATATCCGCCTGTGCGTGGTGTCCAATTCCAAGAAAGACCGGGTGAAGATCTTCTGCGAGAAGTACGGCCTTGACTGCATCACCCACTCGAAAAAGCCCTTTCCCAAGGGCATTCGGGCGTGCCTGGACCGCTACGGCGTTCCGGCGGGTCAATGCGCTCTGGTAGGTGACCAGATCTTTACGGATACTCTGGGGGCAAACGGCTGTGGTGTGCAGTCCATTTTGGTGCGTGCGATCCACAATCACAATTTCTGGCTGAAAGCACGGCATGCCCTGGAGCTGCCCTTTATTTTTGCCGCACGGAAAAGGAGAATTTGACATGAAAAATCTGGATAAGTATTTGACTTTGCTGGATGACGGGGTGGAGGGCCTGCTGCTGACCTCCCGCTACAGCCGCCATTACGGCGCGGAGTTTGACATTGCCGAGGGCGTAGCCATCGTGACCAAGGAAGGCTGCCGCTATTTTACCGACAGCCGCTACATCGAGTCCGCCCAGAACGGTATCCAGGGCTTTGAAGTGCTGGATGTGGCAGCAGAAGGCGGCTACAGCGCTGCGCTGAACAGAGCCATTGCCGAGTTCCATGTGAAGGCTCTGGGCTACGAAGAGAATTATTTGACTGCCCGGGAGCTGTTTGGCTACGAGAAGAACCTGAATGCCCGGCTGGTGCCGATGAACGATCAAATCAACGGCTTCCGTGCCGTCAAGGAAGAGTGGGAGCTGGATCTGATGCGCAAGGCCCAGGCCATTGCGGATAAGGCTTTTGCGGAAGTCCTGCCCCGGATCAAGGTGGGCATGACCGAGCTGGAAGTCCAGGCAGAACTGATCTACTGTATGTACAAAAACGGTGCACAGGGTCTGTCCTTTGATCCCATCGTCGTCTCCGGCCCCAACACCAGTATGCCCCACGGCGTTGCCGGGGAGCGGAAGCTTCAGGAGGGGGACTTTTTGACCGTGGACTTTGGTGTGCTGTATCAGGGCTACTGCTCCGATATGACCCGCACCGTTGCCATCGGCTACGCCACGGAGGAAATGGAAAAGGTCTACAATACCGTGCTTCAGGCACAGCTTGCTGGCATTGCGGTGTCCAAGGCGGGAGTACCCGGCTGCGAGATCGACGGCGCTGCCCGGAAAGTCATTGCCGATGCGGGTTATGGGGAATACTTCGGTCACGGCTACGGTCACAGCCTGGGCCTTGAGATCCACGAAAGCCCCAGCCCCAGCGCCAGAAACCAGGAGGGCATCCCGGAAAATGCGGTTTGCTCTGCCGAGCCCGGCATCTATCTGCCCGGAAAATTCGGTGTGCGCATCGAGGATGTGACCATTTACAAGGCCGACGGCTGTGAGAATATCACATTTAGCCCCAAAAATTTGATCATTCTCTAAAAAAATTGTGTTTTCCTCTTGAAATATTCGTTTTTTTAGGTTAGAATATATCAGCCAACATATGCTATTTTATAAATCCCGATAGGGACAACTTAGGAGGATAATCAAAATGATTTCTGCAGGCGATATTCGAAACGGTATTACCTTTGAGCTGGATGGCAAGGTAATGCAGGTTGTGGAGTTTCAGCACGTTAAGCCCGGTAAGGGTGCCGCATTCGTCCGTGTGAAGATGCGCAATGTCATCACCGGCGGCGTGACCGAAACTTCTCTGAACCCCTCTGCAAAGTTCCCCACTGCTTACATTGAGCGTAAGAAGATGGAGTACTCTTACAACGACGGCGAGCTGTACTACTTCATGGACCAGGAGACCTACGAGCTGGAGCCCCTGAACGGCGACGTGCTGGACGACTCTTTCAAGTTCGTGAAGGAGAACGACATTTGCACCGTTATGAGCTACAAGGGCAAGGTTTTCGGCGTGGAAGTGCCCAACTTTGTTGACCTGGTGGTCACCAAGACCGAGCCCGGCTTCGCTGGCAACACCGCTACCAACGTCACCAAGCCCGCTACCGTTGAGACTGGCGCTGAGATCAAGGTGCCCCTGTTCATCAACGAGGGCGACAAGATCCAAATCGACACCCGTACCGGCGAGTACCTGGGCCGCTCCAAGGCTTAAGGCCACCGCCCATCCGAAAGGAGAAGCATTATGACGATTACTGAAAAGTCCGCATACCTCAAGGGCCTGATGGATGGCCTGTCCCTGAACACTGAGAGTGCTGAGGGTAAGATGATCGCAAACATCGTGGAGCTGCTGGGTGACATCACCAAGAAGCTGACCGATGTGGAAGACACCACCATCGCCATTTCCGACGAGCTGGACGAGATCGAGGAAGATCTGGACGCCATCGA
>CAZVAB010000199.1:0-2843 GCA_964625045.1 uncultured Oscillospiraceae bacterium
GCACATGTCCTTGGAGAGGGACACTAATAACTACTACTCTATAATACAAGGAGCGATTTTCCTATGTTTCATCGGATGACCATTGCGGGCCTTGAGCGGGATCTGCCCATCTGTAAGGTGACGGATGAGCTTTATATTGCGGGCTTTGTGATCTTTGGAGATCAGGAGCTGACCGTGGCCTGCGCCCGGGAGCTGCTGGCTAAGGCACCGGAATATGACTACATCATCACGGCAGAGGCCAAGGGTATCCCACTGGCCCATGAGATGGCCCGGCAGGCGGGGGATGCCAAGTACATCCTGGCCCGCAAGGGTGCGAAGCTGTATATGCGGGACGTGTTTGAGGTGAGCGTCAACTCCATCACCACCGCCAAGGAGCAGCACCTGTATCTGGACGGCGCAGACGCGGCACTGATGAAGGGAATGCGCATTTTGATCGTGGACGATGTGATCTCCACAGGCGAAAGCCTGCAGGCACTGGAAGCACTGGTGGAAAAGGCTGGCGGCGTGATCTGCGGCCGTATGGCCATCCTGGCAGAGGGCGAAGCCCAGGACAGAGAGGACCTGGTGTATTTGGAAAAGCTGCCCCTGTTCAATCCCGACGGTTCTATCAAGGAATGAGACTTTTGGCGTGCCGCAAAAGCGGCACGTTTTTTTGTCGGAAACAGTCGGCAAAAAACAGTTGAAATTTTGGATAAGGTCTGCTATAATAGCACCCATAAGAGCGATGCGGGTATAGTTCATCGGTAGAATGTGACCTTCCCAAGGTTGAGAGGTGGGTTCGATTCCCATTACCCGCTCCAAAAACACACCACCCATTGGGTGGTGTTTTCTTTTTGCGAACATGGAAAAAAGAGAGAAAAACAGAAAAAGTTCTAAATTATGGGTTGAATTTAAGGCGTATCTGTGATACGATATAGTCGTATCGATATGGGGGCATTGCGCCTGTATCGCCTGACTTTGCAAAGGAGCAAAAACAAATGGCAACACCTCATACCATTGCGGTCGCCGGTAAGGGCGGCGTCGGCAAAACAACGACCTGCGGTATGCTCATCGACTACCTGTGCGGCAAGGGCGAAGGCCCGGTGCTGGTGGTGGATGCGGATGCCAATTCCAATTTGAATGAAGTTCTTGGCGTGGAAGTGGAAACTTCTCTGGGCGCCATCCGGGAAGAGATGGCCCAGGCTGAAATGAAGGGCACCATCCCCGCCGGCATGACCAAGGCTGACTATGCGGACTTCAAGTTCAACTCTGCCATCGTGGAAGAGGATGACTTTGATATGCTGGTCATGGGCCGTACCCAGGGCAAGGGCTGCTACTGCTATGTCAACGGCGTGCTCAAGACCCAGGTGGACAAGTATGCCAAGAATTATCGCTATATCGTCATGGACAATGAGGCGGGCCTGGAGCACGTGGCTCGCGGCACTCTGCCCCATGTGGATACCATGCTGCTGATCTCTGACTGCTCACGCCGTGGCGTCCAGGCGGTTGCCCGGATCGCGGAGATGGTGCAGGAAATGAACCTGAATCCCGGACGGATGGGCCTGATCATCAACCGAGCACCCAACGGTGTGCTGGAGGACGGCGTGAAGGCAGAGATCGAAAAGCACGGCCTGACCCTGTTCGGCGTGCTGCCCCACGATGAGGCGGTCTACCGCTGCGACTGCGACGGCGAACCCTCTTCCAAGCTGCCCGCGAACGATCCCATGAAGGTCGCCCTGAAGGGCATCATGCAGTCCATCGGGCTGTAAAACACACGAAATAAACGCCGGAAACGGTGTTTATATAAATCTCATCCATTAAGCATTTTGCGAGATGTATAAAAATTTCAAGGAGGATATCACATATGTCTTTCGCACCCAAGACGGCTCCTTACAGCGGCAAGATCAATGCCGTGACCCTGGGCACCGGTGACAAGGCCATTGTCATCGGCGGTCAGAATGTGCTGCCGTTCTACACATTCGATGCTCCCATCGAGCACGCACCCAAGATCGGCGTGGAAATCTCCGACGCTGCTCACGAGTGGACTGTTCCCGGCCTGGTTGATTTCTATGCCGGCTGCAACACCATGGCTGAGCGTGCAAAGAAGGCCGAGACCATGGAAGGCGCAGATTTCCTGTGCCTGCATTTCGAGTCCGCTGACCCCAACGGCGCTAACCGCTCCGTGGAGGACTGCGTGGCTGACGCCAAGGCTGTTGCTGAGGCTGTGTCCATGCCCATTGCGATCATGGGCTGCAAGAATCTGGAGAAGGACGGCGAGCTGTTCAGCAAGATCGCCGAGGCTCTGATGGGCAAGAACATTGTCGTTCTGTCCGCTAAGAGCGAGGACTACAAGAGCGTTGGCGCTTCCGTCGCTCTGGCTGCTGGCCAGAAGGTCGGCGCAGAGACCGCTGACGACATCAACCTGGCCAAGCAGCTGAACATCATGCTCAAGGGCCTGTCCATCGCTCCCGAGAACATTGTCATGAACATCGGCACCGCTGCTGTTGGCTACGGCTACGAGTACGTCGCTTCCACTCTGGACCGCGTGCGTCTGGCTGCTCTGGCACAGGGCGATGCTGACCTGCAGATGCCCATCATCGCTCCCGTGTCCACCGATACCTGGGGCGTGAAGGAATCCACCGCTTCTGAAGCTGACGAGCCCGCCTGGGGCGATGTCGAAGAGCGTGGCATCGACATGGAAGTGGCTACCGCTGCTGCCAACCTGACCGGCGGCGCAGACGCTGTCATTATGCGTCACCCCGCTGCAATTGCCACCATCAAGAAGTTCATCAATGAACTTGTCTAATCAGAAGGAGGATACATACAATGGCTTTGAAAGGTCTTGACATTTTTAAGCTGTCTCC
>CAZVAB010000200.1:0-2823 GCA_964625045.1 uncultured Oscillospiraceae bacterium
TCATACCAAAAATCATGTGTTTTCATGTTTTGTTTCCTCATTTCCAATTTAACAGCCTAAGTATATCTCATTTTCCGCAATTTTGCAATATGTAATTGAGAAGTCCCCGCAGAACTCTGCGGGGAGGAAAATCAGGCGTTTTGTTTCTTTCGTATCAGAATGACTGCCACGGCGATACCGCCGCAAGCTGCAACGCTCAAGGCGATGATGAGCCACGGGCCTTGTTCCTTTGGCTCTTCTTCTGCCTTGTCTTGTGTCGGCTCCGGGGTGGCAGCGGAACTGGAAGGAACAGCCGTATCCGTTGCTTCGGGGCTGGTCGTCTCCAAATCACCTGTGCTTTCAGTTGCCACAGGAACCGTCGTCCCCGGGATAACGGGCTGGGAACTTTCTGTGGGATCAGTCCCGTGGGTTGGTGCCGTTGAATCAGTTGGAGCTGTTGGTTCTGTCGTTTCCGTGGGGATGGTAGGCATTGTGGGCTCCGTTGGATCGGTGGGATCGGTGGGTTCCGTTGGCTTGGTCGGTTCCGTGGGGGTAGTGATCGGTTCTGTTGGAGTTGTGGGTGTCGAGCTGGGCGTGGTCGTCGGCACAGTGGTGGGTGTAGTAGTCGGCGTGGTCGTCGGAGTAGTGGTTGGGGTTGTAGTTGGCACGGTAGTCGGTGCAGTGCTTGGAGCGGTGGTCGGGATGGTGGACGGCGCAGTGGGTTCCTCCGTGGGGGGCTGCTGGGAAACCGTTGCGTTTACGGTGACATGATATTCATTTCCCATGGCGCTGTAACTGTATCTGTAGGAGCCTGTGAAAGCATAAATGTCACGAAGTTCGCCCAGGACATCCTCCATCCATGCGGAAAAGTCATTCCCTTGATAGCGAATGGCGCAAAACAGGGTCACATTCTTACCTGCGCTGGAACGGACAGCAAAGGCATTTGCCGCCCCTCGGGTACTGGCATTGCTCGTATTGTCTAAGACACCCTTACCGGCACTTTTCAGAAAGAAGCTGTATGTATCGTGGTTGCACGGCCCGGAGATAGGTCTGTCCGGGATATGGGTCTTGCTGATCTGTTCCAGGCTGATGTTAAAATAGCAGTGGAACAGATCATCCTCCTGGTCGTCCCAGGTCACATCCGTGTAGCAGCAGACCCCATCCAGCCAAACCATGTTCCAACCGTGAGCGACAGGCACTCCTCTGGAATCGGTGGCGTTACCTGTTACATACCAGCATGGGATGCCCGCCCGGTTCATCAGCAGCTGATAGGCTCTGGAATAGCCCGCACAGACACATTTCTTCTCCACCAGGGCACCGTAAGCGGTTTGGTCATTGCTGGTGGACTGATAGGAGACGAGGGAGGCCAGTTGATCGTGTAAAAACAGGGATTTGTCATAATCGGATCTGGTAGAAGTGGGAATGGATGCAATCAGGGAAGAAACTGCTGCTTCCAGCTTTGATTTGGCTGTCTGCAAGTCGGTACCGGTAAATGTATAGACCGGCTCAACACGTGTCACACATTCACTGCCGTTGATTCTGGAATAGGAATAAGCGCCATTGATCCAGAAATACTCTGGATAGTCTGCATAGACCATCTCCATTGCCGTGGACAGATCGTTGACCGTGACCTTCTTCTGGTCGTCCAGTTGGATATGGTCAGCGGAATTGTTGATCCCGGCCGCAAGCTTTTCATAAGCATACCGCTGGGCATCATTTTCCAGCAGTGTATAGCCATGACGGTCATATCCTGTGGCATCTGCGGTTTGGAAAAACCACGGAATCAGAAAAAGGACACCAAGGAAAAGCGCTGTGTATTGTTTCCAGGTGCGACGAATCATAGGGATTCCTCCTTGTTTCTTATTCATTTCCATTATGCAACGGATTTCTATAAAAATCAACAAAAAAGTGTTTCTTTCCCAGTAGAATTTTCATGCCGGGCGGCATAGAATGCCCCGGAGGGATGTATTATGAAAGAACCGTTATTTACCGGGGTGTGCACCGCGTTGGTCACACCTTTTTTAGATGGAAAAGTGAACTACCCCATGCTGGAGCAGCTGCTGCGCAGGCAGCTGGATGCTGGTGTGCGTGCCGTGGTCGTTGCAGGGACGACAGGTGAGTCCCCTACCCTGTCCGATGAAGAAAAACTGACCATGTTCCGCCGGGCCAAGGATTATGTGGGAGAGGAAATGCAGATATTCGCCGGAACAGGCTCCAACGATACCCGCCATGCAGTGGCTCTGAGCGTTGCAGCTGAAAAATGCGGTGTGGATGGTCTTTTGGTGGTCAGCCCTTACTACAACAAGGCAACACCATCCGGCCTGGAAGCCCACTACCGGGCCATTGCTTCCGCAGTCAAGATTCCGGTGATCCTCTACAATGTCCCAAGCCGCACCGGGGTGGATATTCCGGTGGAGGTTTATCAGGCACTGGCGACGGTGCCGAATATCCTTGGGGTCAAAGAAGCCAGCACGGATATGGGAAAGATCCTGCGCATCCGTGCCAAATGCCCGCTGGATTTTCAAATCTGGTCGGGCAATGATGAACTGACTGTCCCGGTTCTGGCCCTTGGTGGTGCGGGGGTGATCTCCGTGCTGTCCAACATTCTGCCGGAGCAAATGCGTTACTTAGCGGAAGCGGCACTGGATGGGGATTTTGATACCGCCGCTGCGCTGCAATGCAGCCTGCTGCCCTGGACGGAGTTTCTGTTCTGCGAGGTCAATCCAATCCCGGTGAAAGCGGCGCTGAAAGGCTTCGGCTTCGACTGCGGGCCATGCCGTCTGCCCCTTTCACCCCTTTCCCCAGCGCACCAGAAACGGCTGGATACCATGCTATGAGAAAACG
>CAZVAB010000201.1:0-2811 GCA_964625045.1 uncultured Oscillospiraceae bacterium
AAAGGATGCTCCCAGACTGCGCTTTTGCGTGCGTCCCCAGGTATATGGGATTACGGATACATCGCCGGGTGGTAGATAGCACCCGCTTTTAGGTCCGGCCAGGTATACCCAACAATTATCGAAGCCCGCTCCCAGAAATGGGGGCGGGCGTTTCTTTATATATGCTACGCTTTTGACATAATAAAGGTAGAGAGTTATTTACTGACGACTTTGGAGTTTGACGTGAATAGCTTATTTTTTTATGACGGGAGAAGTTATTATGATCGAACTGAATGCAAATCCCACTTTTGTGATTTGGAGTAACAAGAACCTGGATCTGGAAACATACAAGAAAGATCTGGTCGATAGCGAGAACGAGGAAATGCTGCTCTGTTCTGATGGAGCGCTGTATGATGCTATGTGGGAAGAGAACGACATCTGGCTGGACGCCGAGCGCCGGAACCTGGATATTGACATCGATACCGAGATCATCTGCATCGCTGATATCGGCCTGTGGGATGGCCGCCGTAGCGGCTACCGGCTGCAGGGTATCAGCAACATTGGCCAGTGCCTGTGCCTGTCCGACTCCTGCGAAGAAGGAATGTTCTATGTCGATCCGAAGACAAAGGATCTGTGCTGCACCGAGTCCCACCACGATGGCACGAATTTCCTGCGTTTTCGTGCTTTCCGCAAGGGTATTTCCGAAAGCAAGCGAGAGAGCTTGTTCGGCGCGATCCTCAACGGCAAGAGAGACCCCGACAGCATGGAAATGCTTATCGAGAGCACGACAAAGGCGTTGGGACCGACAATCGCGAAAGTGTACGGCTGGAAACTCTCCGGCCAAAGCAAGAAAACTGTGTAATTTGCTATTCGCAACAAGTGGGCCAGCATGGAAACGTGCTGGCCTATTTTTTCTCAAAAAACGAAATGTATTTGTCAGAATCGTTTACGCATTCTGTATAGATATAATAGAAACAAGAAAATAAGAAACGCAAAAATGAGAAAACTAATTTCGTCACAACAGAGAAAGCAGAAAGGATGTATAATTATGGCATTGATCAAGGAAGGTACTTTCGAAATCGTACAAGAAGTCCCGGCAAGAAATGAAGATATGTATTTTGAAGTTGATGATCTGATCGCTGAGCCTGTTGCGCTGCTAAACAAAAAGGGCTACTACACCTGCGACAGCTGCGCTGGCCATCCATTCGATTCTGTGAATGAAATTACCGTACCGGCTCTCAGCCCACGCTCTGTGGGCGACGTGGCAGCCCCAGAGGTAACTGTTGGCAAGATCATGAAAAAGGAAATTGTCTGGACAAAGAAACGTTATTCTTATGTTGAATTTGAAGAAAACTATTTCGAGAGTGTTTCACTTCCCATTGGCTGGCAGTATGATTGGGAGGGGCAGAGACTCTACATTCGTTATCCGGCAGGATTACCAACTTATGAGTTCGCCCAGTGGCAGCTGGAACATTTGGTATCGTTAGCGAAATGGGTCGAAGGGCTGGAACGAAGAAACTGAACAGATGCGCACTACAAGGCTCGCAGGTTATTCCTGCGGGCCTTTTTTCTGCGCCAAAACAGCCTCAAAAACAATTTAGCGTTATATATGAAAATTCCAGACCGCAAAGATTTGTCATAATATAGATAGAAAGCATAACAAATGCCAAAAGCGAAGGAGGGAACCACCTTGAATAACTTGTATGTATTCGATATCGATGCCAAACGTTTTTACGTCGCTGCCCCAAACTGGAAAGCTGCGAGAAATATATTGGTAAAAGACCCGGAAAACAAAAATGTGCCGCTGACTGATATTGTGGGTCATCGTGTGGCGACAGGAGCAGCCTTAGATGCCGGGATCATATCTATGACACAGGCATACGAAAGCAGCGCCTGGTGGCGCTGCAAGTGCGGTAGCCAGACATTTGTTCCCATAGACGATGGGCGCGTGTGCAGATGCAAAGAGTGCGGAAGGGAAATGCGAGTGCCTGGCTAAGCGCGAAACAGAACAAATGTTAACAGAAAGTTCATAGGAAAAGGGGCAAAAAACCATTTAGCGTTATATATGAAAATTCTGAACGCAAAAAATTTATCATAATATAGATAGAAAGAAAAAACGAAAGGAGCGCTTTTAAAATGAAGATTGAAAAATTGGCTCGCATTGGCTTGGTATTTGTCGCGTTAACATTTGTTCCCGTACTCCTAATGGGTGCCTGCTATGAACGGTACACGGAGAAGTACGCGAACTACATTCACGAAACTGGTGGCGGCGGTCCGACCGTGGACGTCGTGAAACTCGGTTCCAAAATCACACCCGAGCCGACTGTGAAGCAGGGCTGGGATGATAACGGTGAAGAGCTTATGGACGCAATTAAAACTGTGGTTGAACGTGCTGGTGTAAAGGACGGCATGCTGCAGACAGAAGCGATCCAGCTGATCAATGATTATCTCTGTGAAAAGACAGTATATGGCGAAAGCAGATATTGCCGAGCTGCCCGTGGCTCGCTCATTCTCCATCAAGCGGTTTGCGTTGGCTATGCTCTCGGATTCCAGTATGTGGCACAGTATTGTGGTATCGATGCGGTGTATGTACACGGAAGTGCAGGGGGAATACGGCATGGCTGGAATGGCGTATATTTCTCTGATGGAACATACCTGGAAGTCGACGTGACATTCAATGATACTACTGGAAATTTCCATAAGTATCTGCTAATTACACCGGAAGAAATGGAAGCCTTGCACAACGAGTAATGCACTCCGGGCAAAATGCCAATTTTTTGCTGATGCTTCAGTCATAATATATGTAGAAGGTTTTTGTTGCCTTCTTGCCAA
>CAZVAB010000202.1:0-1291 GCA_964625045.1 uncultured Oscillospiraceae bacterium
AACTGAACTTAGATTGACGGCAAGAGGAACTATTTCGGTTACCACAGATGCATCAGCTGCTTCCGACAAAACTTTTTATAGCGCACCGACAACACAAATTGACCTGTATTTGAACAGAGACAAGCAGAGCGAGGTTAATAACGGCAACACATGGAACGGCTGCGTTTTTAAGTCCATCACATTTGTTTGATACGACGAATCAACAGGAGAATATTCAGGCAGGCGTAAGTTTTTACGCCTGCCTTGGCTTTTACAATCCTCAAAACCCCCTTTTCTGATCCGTTCGCCTTACATCCATTATAATGCCCCGCAGCAGGAGAGAGAAAATCGGAGAAGGATATAGATTTTTTGATTTCGCTGTGGTATAATACATATTATGTAGAGAAATACGACTCGAAATATCTTTTTTGGAGGTTGTAAAACATGATGACGAAAATTGACATTTACTCCGGCTTCCTGGGAGCCGGCAAGACCACCCTTATCAAGAAAATGATCCAGGAGGGCTACAAGGGCCAGAAGCTGGTGCTCATTGAGAATGAATTCGGTGAGATCGGCATTGACAGCGGCTTCTTGCAGGATGCGGGCATCAACATCACCGAGATGAACTCCGGCTGCATTTGCTGCTCCCTGGTGGGCGACTTCGGCAAGGCATTGCAGGAGGTCATTGACAAGTTCCACCCTGACCGGGTCATCATTGAACCCAGCGGCGTGGGCAAGCTGTCCGATGTGGTGGCGGCTGTCCAGAAGGTGACGGGGCACGACGTGCAGATCGGCTACACCGTTGCCGTTGCCGATGCCGGTAAGGTCAAGGTTTATATGAAGAACTTTGGCGAGTTCTACAACAACCAGATCGAGACTGCCTCCACCATCATCCTCTCCCGCACTGATTCCGTCAAGCAGGAGAAGCTGGATGCGTCTCTGGCACTGCTGAAGGAGCACAACAGCGAGGCGACCATCGTTACCACCCCCTGGAATCTGCTGACTGGTGAGCAGCTCATCACCGCCATGGAGGGAAATGCCACCAAGGCTGCGGATCTGGTGCACCTGGAGGACGAGCATCACCATGACCATGACGGTCACTGCTGCTGCGGCCACCATCACCACGACGAGGACGAGCACGAGGAGCACCACTGCTGCGGCCACCATCACCACGACGAGGACGAGCACGAGGAGCACCACTGCTGCGGCCACCATCACCACGATGAGGACGAGCACGAGGAGCACCATTGCTGCGGTCACCATCACCACGATGAGGACGAGCACGAGGAGCACCATTGCTGCGGTCACCATC
>CAZVAB010000202.1:1391-2796 GCA_964625045.1 uncultured Oscillospiraceae bacterium
CACCATCACCACGATGAGGACGAGCACGAGGAGCACCATTGCTGCGGTCACCATCACCACGATGAGGACGAGCATGAGGAGCACCACTGCTGCGGTCATCATCATGACCACGAGCATGAGCATGGTGCGCACTGCGGCTGCGGTCATGACCACCACGATCACCACCATCATCACGCCGACGAGGTGTTCACCTCCTGGGGCGTGGAGACAGCCAAGAAGTTCACCCAGGACGAGATCCACCAGATCCTGCACCGGCTGGACGAGGGCGAGTATGGCATGATCCTCCGGGCAAAGGGCATCATCCCTGCCCAGGACGGCAGCTGGATCCACTTCGACATGGTTCCTGAGGAATACGACATCCGCACCGGCGCTGCCGATATCACCGGCAAGCTGTGCGTCATCGGTTCCAAGCTGGATGAAGCGGGCATTGCGGCCCTGTTTGGGGTGTAAAAGATGCAGCAGATCCCTGTTTATGTATTTACCGGCTTCCTGGATTCCGGTAAGACCAAATTCATCCAGGAAACGTTGGAAGATCCCCGGTTCAATGCCGGTGAGCGGACGCTGCTGCTGGTATTTGAAGAGGGGGAAGAGGAATATGATTTTTCCTCCTATCCGCACCAGAATGTGTACCAGTATGTGCTGGATCAGCAGACCGTCACCCCGAAGGAGCTGCAGGCCCTTGCGAAAAAGCACAAGGCCCAGCGCATCGTTGCGGAGCTGAACGGAATGCAGCTGGTGGGCGACCTGTACACCCGCTTTCCCGAGGGTTGGGCAGTTGCCCAGGAGGTGATGTTCGCGGATGGGACCACGTTCATGGCCTATAATGCCAATATGCGCAATCTTGTGATGGACAAGCTGGTGGGTGCCCAGATGGTGGTGTTCAACCGTCTGGAAAAGGGGCAGGACACCATGCCGCTGCACAAGCTGGCCCGGGCTGCCAACCGGCGCATTGACATCCTCTATGACTATACGGACGGAACCACCGCCTTTGACGATGTGGAGGATCCGCTGCCCTTTGATATCAATGCCCCTGTTATTGAAGTGAAGGACGAGGATTACGCCCTGTGGTACCGGGATGTGACCGAGGAGCCGGAAAAGTATGCCGGTAAGACCGTGTCCTTCAAGGGCCAGGTGGCGATGCTCCGCCGGGACAAGAACGGAATGTTCGCCCCAGGTCGGTTCGTCATGACCTGCTGCGCGGACGATATCCAGTTCTGCGGCGTGCCCTGCCGGTATCCCGATGCTGCCAAGCTGGAGTCCCGCTCCTGGGTGCAGGTGAAGGCGACCATTTCTGCCGAGAAGCACACCCTGTATCAGGGGGAGATGGGTCCGGTGCTTACGGCTATTTCTGTGGAAAGCGCAGAGCACGCCGCCGAAGAAGTGGCACAGTTTTGATAAGATCGAG
>CAZVAB010000203.1:0-2790 GCA_964625045.1 uncultured Oscillospiraceae bacterium
ATCAATCGCTGGGCTTTTTCGACAGACTGAGGAGAAATTCTCCCTACCTTTACTTATTTAATGTCCACACAGCAAAATTCAAGTAGGCCGCAAAGGTCAGCCAGATGAGATATGGGATCTGCAGCCACGCAGCCTTGGAGCTGACCTTGCGAAACGCCAGGATCATCAGCAAAACCAATATCCACAGCCCCACCAGCCAGACCGCCGCCAGGCCGTAAGCCTGGGCGTTGAAAAACAGCAGGCTCCAAAAGAAATTCACGATCAGCTGGGCCACATATAAATTCAGTCCTGCGCTTCGCGCCCGGGACGGTTTGTTGTTCCAGATCATGGCGCTGCCGACACCTATGAGGGTATAAAGGACTGTCCACACCACCGGAAAGAGCCATCCCGGGGGCGAAAGAGGCGGCTTCAACGCTTCCGCGTTGTAAATTTTCATTCCCGCCATGGACAGCAGTCCCGATGCACCACCAACTGCCAGGGCAATTGCCGCTCCGATCACATACGGTTTCCACTTTTTCCAGGTCATACTCAACACCTCCAGGGTATCTTATGCCCCCTGCCGCCGGCTTTATTCAAAAATCCGGATTCCGTGCAAGTCCCCTGTAAAAAATAACGAAAAATTGTCAAAAAAGTTGTTGACTATCACAAAACTCTGTGATAGAATGAGTCTACCTGTGAAAAAGGCTCACTTTGTGCGCCCTTTTCAGCTCCGGTGCGGATGTTGTAGTGTCCGCTGTCTAAATTTTTCTAGTCCGGTGTGATACAGGGAGGCAATTTTTAAGGAGGTGCCGTCAATGCGCGTGAAAGTCACTTTGAGATGCTCCGAGTGCAAGCAGAGAAACTACAATACCATGAAGAACAAGAAGAACGACCCCGACCGTCTCGAAATGAAGAAGTACTGCAGATTCTGCAGAAAGCACACCACTCACAACGAGACCAAGTAAGGAGAGGACACAGCTATGGCAGAAGTCAAAAAGGAAAACTGGTTCAAAAGAACCTGGGGTTCTACCTGCAAGTACTTCCGTGAGCTGAAGAGCGAGCTGAAGAAGGTTGTCTGGTCCACCCCGAAGCAGGTGTTGAAGAACACCCTGATCGTTGTCGCTTGCGTTCTCGTGGTCGGCGTTTTCATCTGGCTGTTCGACTTTGTGGCCAGCGTTTGCATCAATGGCCTGATTGGATTGTTCCATTAAGGAGCGAGCTATGTCAGATGCTGCAAAGTGGTATGTTGTTCATACCTATTCCGGTTATGAGAACACTGTAAAGGCTACCATCGAGAAGACCGTCGAAAGCCGTCAGCTGCAGGATGTGATCCTGGCCATCTCCATTCCCATGGAGACCGTCACCGAGATTACCGAATCCGGTGCCAGCAAGACTTACGACCGTAAGGTCTACCCCGGCTATGTGCTGGTGAAGATGATTTACAGCGACGACACATGGCATGTCATCAAGGATGTCCGCGGCGTAACTGGCTTCGTCGGTACATCCAGCAACGACCCCACTCCCCTGACAGACGAAGAAGTCTACGCAATGGGTGTTGAGAAGAAAGAGATCATCGTCAATTATTCTGTTGGCGATACCGTCCGTATCCTCGACGGTCCCCTGAGCGGCTTCACCGGCGTCGTGGAGAGCATCGAGGTCGAAAAAAACGCGGTGAGCGTGGTTGTTTCCATGTTCGGCCGTGAGACCCCGGTCGAGTTTGAACTGGACCAGATCGAGGTCGTATCCCAGTAAACGCATCGGGCCGGATCACCCGGTCAGACCGTGGGAGGGGTTGAAACCCCGAAAGAAATGCGCAAAGCGCATCATTACCACATTTTATTCAGGAGGTGCTTATAATGGCACAGAAAGTTACCGGTATTATCAAGCTTCAAATCAATGCTGCTAAGGCAACCGCTTCTCCCCCTGTTGGTCCCGCTCTGGGTCAGCACGGCGTGAACATCGCCGCCTTCATCAAGGAATTCAATGCCCGTACCCAGAACATGGAAGGCTACAAGATTCCTGTTGTCATCACTGTTTACGCAGACCGCAGCTTCACCTTCATCACCAAGACTCCCCCCACTCCCCTGCTGGTTCTGAAGGCCGCAGGCCTGCAGAGTGGCTCCGGCGTCCCCAACAAGACCAAGGTCGGTTCCCTGACCGCCGCACAGGTCACTGAGATCGCAAAGACCAAGCTGCCCGATCTGAACGTTAACACTCTGGAAGCTGCCGAGAGCCAGGTTCGTGGCACTTGCCGCTCCATGGGCGTCACTGTTGTTGACTAATATTTGCTGACCGGGGTATACCACCTCGGAAATGTGGGAGGATTGTTCCGCATCACCACTATAAGGAGGATTATTACATTGTTTAGAGGTAAAAAGTACAAGGAGAGCGCCAAGCTGATTGACCGCTCTGTTCAGTATGATCCCGCAGAGGCCCTGGATCTGGTTGTGAAGGGTGCTTCCGCAAAGTTCGACGAGACCGTCGAGCTGCACATCAAGTTGGGTGTCGACTCCCGTCACGCTGACCAGCAGGTCCGCGGCGCAGTTGTTCTGCCCAACGGTACCGGCAAGACCGCCCGTGTTCTGGTCTTCACCAAGGACGCAAAGGTCGAAGAGGCTAAGGCTGCTGGTGCTGACTATGTCGGCGGCATGGAGCTGGTTGAGAAGATCACCAAGGAGAACTGGTTTGAGTTCGACGTGGTCGTTGCTTCCCCCGACATGATGGGCGTTGTTGGCCGTCTGGGTAAGGTTCTCGGCCCCAAGGGTCTGATGCCCTCCCCCAAGGCTGGCACCGTGACTCCCAACGTCGGCG
>CAZVAB010000204.1:0-2774 GCA_964625045.1 uncultured Oscillospiraceae bacterium
AAACCACTATGCCGGACGCATAGTGGTTTTCTGTTTACATACTGCCGCTGAGCGGCGGGACCGGAGTGGGACGCTTGGGGTCAAACACCGCATCCACATCAAAAAAGACAGACAACAGCTCCTTGGCATTCCACATCCGGAAGCCATCGATGTTTACACGGCCGCCCCGGAAGCTGGTATCCGTGATCTGGGTCCAGCCGATGGTGGCGTCCACATTGAAGAAATAGCGGTAGCCATCTTCATAGAGGATCTTGTACTTTTCGTTCTCGAAGGTATATGGATGCCAGGAATTGATATCCGAGCCGTGGGGATAGATCAGAATATCCGTCTCGCCCACGATGGGCTGCACCGTATCTTCCCACTTGGTGGAGTCGATGTCCACCCGCTCCGCCGTCAGGTCGCCGTACCGGGGATGACCGTAAGAGTGGCTGACAATGATCCAACCGTGGTCTTTCAGGCATTGGGCAACCGCTTTGGCCTGCTCCACCTCCTGCTGATAAGGGGCGGTGCCGATGGTGGTCTCATAAGAGGGTTTGGTGCGGTAACCAAACACGCCCTCGTAGCCGGTGACACCCAGCATAGCCCGGGCACCGTGGTAGGAGAAGTCCGGATGTGACTGGATAAACTTTTCCAGCACCGGCACCAGATCATAGTCACCCACAGTCACATTGCCGTCGGCATCCATATATTCGCAGGTGGGATAGCCGTCCTCGCCGATGACGATGCGGCTGGCAAAGCCATCACCGGTGGTATCGGCCCAGTAGGGGGTCTCGTTCTTGCCGTTGCCGCTGCTGATCATATAGCTGTAATAATTCACATCATCCTGGCTCAGCAGGAAGGGCTTTTTCCCCTCCGGCAGGCGAATGTCGCCATAGACCATGTGGGTGCCGGTGTCATCCGTGACCTCATAGGCGATGTCATAGGGGCTGACCAGCACATAGTCCTTGTCATACATCTGCTGCATGATGGCCTCGAACTCCAAAATGGTACACATATACAGATTGTAGCCGGTCTCGTCCACATCGCCGTCAAAGGCCCGGTCCGGGTCCACGATCAGGGAGTGGAAGAAAATATGGGGCACATTTTGCAGCTGGGTCCGGGTCTGGGAGATCAATGTCCCATCCAGTTTTTCATATTCCGTGAGGGCGGAAGTGATCTGGCTGTTGGTCTCGTAGCCTTCCACGGCCTTCAGCAGTTGAATGGCGCCCTGATAGTCGTAGCCATCCGCCAGCGTTTTGGCTTTCTGCAAGGTCTGCTCCACCGCCACCTGATCATTTTCCGGTTCCGTTTGCTCGGTACCATCGGGGTCCGTCTGTTCTGTTGTCCCCGGTCCCGTTTGAACAGTCCCCTGTGTATCAGACGGTTCTGTCTGCTCATTACCTGTGAAAGAGCGCACCAGCAGCACGCCCATGCAAATGCAGAACATCAGCAACAGCGCCGCCAATATCCAGCAGAAATACCGTCGCATGAAGCGTTTAAAGGTCATAGGGCGGCGGTTTCTGTGCCGGCCTTTGGGGTCATATCTTCCATCCATCGCACGAGCCTCTCTTTCTGTCATCTTTGTTTTCACAGTTATACCATATTTCTCGCTTTTACGCAACGGCAACGGGGGAGTTTGATAAAAGTTTACATTTTCCCTTACAGTCCATTGCCCCGCAGCTCGATGATCTGATCCCGCAGTACTGCGGCATATTCGTATTCCATCATCTTCGCCGCTTCCTTCATCTGCTTCTCCAGACGGGCGATCTCCTTTTCCTTTTCCACCTTGGTCATCTTCACGCCGCTGCGGCCCTTGCGCTCGGCGGTGGGAGAGGAGATCTCGATCAGATCCCGCACGGACTTGATGACCGTCTTGGGCACGATGCCGTGCGCTTCATTATAGGCATTCTGGATCTCCCGGCGGCGGGCAGTCTCGTCCATGGCGTTTCGCATGGAAGCGGTGATGTTATCCGCATACATGATGACCCGGCCATCGGCATTTCTCGCCGCCCGGCCGATGGTCTGGATCAGGCTGGTCTCGCTGCGCAGGAAGCCTTCCTTGTCCGCATCCAAAATGGCCACCAGACTCACCTCCGGCAAGTCCAGTCCCTCCCGGAGCAGATTGATGCCAATGAGTACATCAAATTTCGCCATCCGCAGATCCCGGATGATCTCCATCCGCTCCATGGCCCCGATATCCGAGTGCATATAGCGCACCCGAATCCCTGCCTTTTGCAGATAGACCGTCAGATCCTCCGCCATTTTCTTGGTCAGGGTGGTCACCAGCACCCGCTCCTCCCGGGCGGTGCGGGCATTGATCTCCCCGATGAGATCGTCGATCTGCCCATCAATGGGCCGCACCTCCACAATGGGGTCCAGCAGTCCTGTGGGGCGGATCACCTGCTCCACCGTCTGGCCGGAGCGGGTACGCTCGTATTCCGCCGGAGTGGCGGACACATAGATCACCTGATTGATCTTGCTGTCAAACTCATCAAAATTCAGCGGGCGGTTGTCATAGGCAGAGGGCAGCCGGAAGCCGTAATTCACCAGAGCGTCCTTGCGGCTCCGGTCTCCGGCGTACATCGCCCGAACCTGGGGCAGTGTCACATGGCTCTCGTCAATAAACATGACGAAATCCTCCGGAAAATAGTCCAAAAGCGTGGTGGGCGGCGTGCCGGGGGCACGGCCTTGGATCACCCGGGAATAGTTCTCGATGCCGTTGCAGAAGCCGATCTCTGTGAGCATTTCCAGATCATAGGCCGTCCGCTGGGCGATGCGCTGGGCTTCAATGAGCT
>CAZVAB010000205.1:0-2714 GCA_964625045.1 uncultured Oscillospiraceae bacterium
TTGCCTGCATTGGAATGGGTTCGGCTTTGCGCCGGACTCATTCTTTTTGTTTTAGAGATATTTGGCTAAATTTCGGGGGGTGCAACAGGGGACGATCCGGCGGCTTCTTGTTGAAAATGAATAAAATAATGAATGTGTATTGATAATTAATTGTATTAGTGCTACAATGTACTTGTGAAAAAAGACAATGACCCTTTTATCTGCGGAGCGAAAGAAAAAACGAAAACGGAGGAAATTGCCCCGGTCATTCTGGGCGTGGGGCGGCTGGCGGCTGAGAAACGCATGGAGGACGGAGGGGGAGCATGGAAGAAGAAAAGCACGGCGGATTTTCGGTTTTGATGTCGGTTTGGGCACAGGAAGATCCAGATGCTTTTGACATCGCCCTTGAGAGCAATCTGGTGGCGCAAACCAAACGCCCCGATGAATTGGTACTGGTTTGCGACGGGCCGCTGACCCTTGGACTGGAAGCGGTCATCGCAAAGTATAAAAAAGCGTTTCCATCCGTTTTGAAGGTGTTTTACAAGGACTCCAATCAGGGACTGGGAACGCACTGCGGTTTGGGCTTGCCCAGTGTACCTGCCCGCTGGTGGCACGGTCGGACAGTGATGATGTTTGTGCGGAAGAACGGTTCGAGGTTCAAACCGCGTTTATGGAGCAGCACCCGGATATTTCCATTATCAGCTCCTACATCGATGAATTTGAGCAGGACTGGAAAAGACCCCGGAATATCAAGATATGCCCGCTGGACCATGAAAAAATGAAGAAAATGATCAAGCTCCGAAATCCCCTGAATCACATGGCTGTGATGTTCCGCAAGGAAGACATTTTAGAGGTGGGGAGCTATCGCCATGTTCCGTATACCGAAGATTATGATCTGTGGATACGCGCAGTGGTCCAGGGAAAGAAGATCGCCAATATTGGCCGGATTCTGGTACACGCCCGTGTGGGCCCCGGGTGGCTGGCACGCCGGAGCAGCAAGGCCCGGATCGCCAGCTGGAAACAGATGAACGAGTATATGTATGAAAATCATTTCATCACATATCTGAAAAAATGCCGGAATATGATGGGCATTCGGATCTTTGTGTATATGCCCCTGTGCCTGAAAAAGCTGCTGTACGATACCATCTTACGGAAAAAAGTGACATACAGAAATGGAACATAAGATACTGATCGTGGGAACTGTGCCCTATAACGAGAAATCCACTTCCCGGGCGTTTGCGTCCTATTTTACAGGCATGGAGCGGGAAAATCTGGCCCAGGTGTTCTCCAATACCAAGGCACCGGTGAAAGGGCATTGCGCAACCCTCTACCAGATCACGGACCAGCGGCTGCTGAAACGGTGCTTTCACCCCAAAACAGCCACGGGCAGGGTGTATGATTATGAGCAACTGGCTGATACCTGGCCCGATGATGATCTGGAGGTGGGAAACGCCATGGTTGCGGCCTTGTACCGCCTGGGCGGGCATAAAAACGCACTGACGTATTGGGCAAGAAAATTCCTGTGGAAAAAGAAATATTGGTGCAGGCCAGAATTTAACTGTTGGCTGGAAAGGTTCGACCCGGATTGCGTTTTTTAAAGCTTTTCGGATGATTTTTTATTCCGCAGATCGCCCTGTACATTGGGGAGAAATTTGATATCCCCATTCTTTCATCCATCGGGGACGATTATTATTTCAGCGGCAGAACATGGGCATCTCCGTTGTACCATCTTTACAAACAAGCCTACCGAAAGCTGATCCGCAGGGTGTTTGCCCATGGGGGCAGCGCCATTTACATTGGGGATAAGATCCGGGAGCAATACAATGGCGTGTTTGGCCTGAAAGGGGAAACGGTGTATCTGGCATCGTCGGTTCCCCGGCGCCCCTTTCGTCCCATCGACCCAAAGGACCCAAGGATCTCTTACTTTGGAAATATTCGGTGCGGCAGGAACAGATCCCTTCTTGAGATCGCCAATGCCCTGGGAAGAATCGATCCCAAATACCATCTGGATATTTATTCCAATGAACAGGAACCGGCCTATTACCGGCTGTTCCTGCGCCATCCCAATGTGCGGTTTCATGGGAGCATCCCCTATGATCAGGTGCGGGAAAAGATGAGGGAAAGCGATATTCTGGTGATCGTGGAGGGCTTTCGGAGGAAAGATGTGGAGCAGACCCGCTACTCCCTGTCCACAAAGGTCGCTGACTCCCTTTCCTCGGGGGCGGCGCTGCTGGCCTACGGTTCCGGGGAATGTGGCACCATCGGCTACGCCGCCAGCACGGGCTGCGTTGCCACCTGTACGGAAAAAGAAAAATTGGAGGAGACCATCAGAAACTTATTGCTGGATGTCCCATATCAGCATAGAAACTACCGGCTGTGTGCCAAGGTAGCAAATCAAAATCACCGATTGCGCCAGAGCACTGGGATCTTTCAGCGGTTGGTGGACAAGGTATGTAAGGAATATCAAGATGCAAAATGACAGATTGACATTGCTGATACACTCCTGCGATCGCTATTCGGATCTGTGGGAAGCGCACGCAGAGCTGCTCCGTCAAAACTGGGCGGATCGCAGGGTCAGGACTCTGCTCGTATCCGATCAGCCCAGCAAGATGCGGTTGGAGGGGATTGAACTGCATTTTGCGGGGGAAGGGGCGGAATTGTCTGAAAGGACGGCGTATGCCCTGGGCCTTATCCACACGCCGTATATATTGATTACCTTGGAGGACTATTTTCCA
>CAZVAB010000206.1:0-2707 GCA_964625045.1 uncultured Oscillospiraceae bacterium
CCGTGTCTACTTTTTTGCCATTTTTAATTTGCGCAATTTATTATACCTTATCCTTTGGGGAGGGTGGCCGAGCGAAGCGTGGCCGGGAGAGGGCTCATTATGGGTACCGGTATACGCGAATTCTACAAAAAGGCGGGCGGCAGATGCCGCCCGCAGAGGGTATGTTCTTACATCACAAATCCGCACAGGATGTACAGCAGGAAACTGACCACCGCACAGCCGACGCAGTAAGGCATCTGGGTCTTCACATGGTCGATGATATCGCAGCCTGTTGTGGAGCAGGTCATGATGGTGGTATCGGAAATGGGAGAGGTATGATCGCCAAAAATGGAGCCGCCAAACATAGCGCCCGCCACCAGCGGGATATTCACGCCCATTTCAAAGGCCATGGGCAGGGAGATTACCGCCATGATGGCCATGGTGCCCATGGAAGTGCCGGTGGCGAAGGAGATCAGCAGGGCAATCACAAAGGTCAGAGCCGGCAGCAGCGCCGGGTTCAGGAACCGCTGGAAAATGCTGGACAGATAGGTGCCCGTATCCAAGCTTTTGACGATGCTGCCCATGGTAAAACCGAAGATCAGCACGAAAGCGATGGGCAGCATATTGCCCATGCCCTTAAACATCTGGCTGATGGCCTGATCCAATGTAAAGACCTTCTGCCCGATGCTCATTACCATGATGGTCAGCAGGGATGCCAGCACCGCCCAGATCAGCGCCTTGGAGCCGGAGCCGTTCATGATATTGCCGGAGCCGGTGATCAGCAGCGCCGCAAACATCACAACGATCAGCACGCCGATGGGGATCAGCAAATTGATGGCCCGGGGCGCAACGCCGCTGGCGGCGTTTTCCACAGCTTCGTGCTTGGCTGTGTGCTTTTCATCGTCCAGCAGGCCCGTTTCCGCTGCCCGCTTCTCCGCCTTAGCCATGGGGCCGATGTCCTTTTGCAGCAGGCAGATCACCAGCGCCAGGACGATGGAGAGAATGCAGTAGAAATTCAGAAAAACGGACTGGAACAGCACGGAAACCCCCTGCTCCTCCGGCACACCGCCGGAAACCAGGTAGCCCACCATGGATGCCAGCCATCCGCTGAAGGGGAACAGCACGCACCAGGGGGTGGAGGTGGCGTGGACCAGGAAAGCGGACTTCTCATGGGGCACTTTCAGTGCGTCGTTCACCGGGCGGGACACCGCGCCTGTGACCATGCAGCTTAAGGTACCGGAAGTGAACACTGCCAGGCCCAAGACCCAGGTAAACAGGTTTGCGCCCCGCTTGCTCTTGATGAGCTTCATTTTCCGCACCACCACATTGACAAAGCCCTCAATGCCTCCGGTCTTTTCCATCAGGTAGATGACGGAGCCGGTGAGCAAAATGGAACCGATGATCAATGTATTGCCCGGGGTCATGGCGTTGATGACGGACTGGATGCCTGCGTCAATGCTCACCAGAGGCGAAAAGCCGTTGAGCACGAAAGAACCGGTCAAAATACCGATGACCAGGGATAAAAACACATTCTTGGTGGTCAATGCCAGCACGATGGTCAGCAGCGGCGGCACCAAGGACCAAAATCCATATTCCATAGATAAACCTCCATTATGTTCTGACGGACTTTCCGCAGTTTCCGCTGACGATGCGGCAGTCCTTCGCGGCGAGTTTTCCGCCGATGAATACATAGTCGATGCCCCGGGGCGGCAAGGTTGGCTCCCGGAAAGTTGCGCCGTCTTCGATGGCGGCGGGATCAAAAATGGTGATATCCGCATCCGCGCCCACATTCAGCCGGCCCTTGTGCCCAAGGCCCAGCCGGGCGGCGGGCATGGCGGTGATCTTCGCCACTGCGTCATACAGGGAAAGATCTCCCCGGCGGGAGAATTCCGCCAAAAACCGGGGGAAGGAGCCTGCGGCTCTGGGGTGGCCCTGTCCATTGTCCAGCAGGCCGTCGCTGGCCATCATCACAGCCGGATGGGAAAGTGCCAGACGCACATCTTCCTCTTTCATCACATAGCACACCGTGATGCAGCCGGGATGATCCCGGCGCACTTCGTCAAATGTCTCTTTCGTCGCCCGCTGGCCCTTGTATTTGCCCTCGGAAAATTCCAGAACACCGTAGTCGCAGTGATACCGCTCCAGCCAGCCCGGATCATAGGTAGGGGTGCCGATGCGGGTGGAGAAAGCGAAATAGGGGTAGCAGTCCATGGCGATGTCCAGACCGTTCAGGCGGTAGCTGTCCACCTGGCGCAGCACCCGCTCCATCTGCCCGAATCCGCCCATAGAGCCGATGTGGGATATCTGCACCGGCAAATGATATGCCACGCCTGCGGCGCAGAATTCGTCGATGGCCGCAAAAATGGCATCCGCATCATCCCGGACATGGGAAGCGATGAACTTTCCCGTTCCCTGGCAGCAGGCCGCCGCCCGGAAAAATTCGTCTTTATCCGCCCCGGGCACATACCGCAAGCCAAAGGACACGCCCACGCAGCCCCCGGCAAGTGCTTCCCGGAGCCCCGCTTCCATGGCGGACTTTTCCGCTTCCGTCGCCGGGGCGTAAATATCCGTGGCACCGGCGGCTTTGCGGAAATATTCATGTCCTGCCAGCAGTGCCACATTGACAGGTGTTCCCTGTTCGTCCACTTTGTTCAGATAATCCACCGGATCGTGGACATTGATGCCGCAGTTGCCGCCCACGGCAGTGGTCACGCCCATGCGCAGCATG
>CAZVAB010000207.1:0-2699 GCA_964625045.1 uncultured Oscillospiraceae bacterium
ACGGAGGTTAGTTTTATGAAGAACAAAAGACTATTGGCAATTTTGTTATTCGTACTGATGCTTGTAACGGCTACGGTCTGTTTAAGCGCATGTAAGAAGAACAAAAAGTTCGTAGCGCAAGGCGAAGAAGGGTCGTACTATTGCGACGTAGCCGGCGGCGAACTGACGGTCACTCTCAAGAGCGGCGAATTCACGCTGACTTTGGGCAGCGAAGAGAAGACGGGTACTTACTCGTACGTCAAAGACACGAAAGTACTGACGCTTACCTACGCGGACAAGAGCACGGAAGCGGCAACGCTTGACGTAGACGCCAAGGTAATGAATCTTAAGTACAACGGAACGGATTGTACCTTGGTAGAGAAAGTGGCGTACACTGTAAAGTACATGGACGGCACGAGAGAGATCGGGAAAGAAGAGATTCTCAACGGCAGAAAGATAGCCCAACCGGCAGACCCCGAGAAAGAGGGCTACAGATTCATCGGATGGTATGCCGATGCGGAACTGCAGAATAAATACACGTTCGGAGCAAAGATAAGCGGGAACGTGAACGTATACGCCCGTTTTGTAGAAGACAGCGACAACGAGTTTACGGTAGCGTTTGTAAACGGTACTGAGAAAGTAAGCGAAACCAGGACCATCAACGGCGTGGTAGAAGAGTTGGCAACCTTAACCGAGACGGGAAAGACCTTCCTGGGTTGGTGGATAAGCGACTTTGACAGCGCGGAGAAACTGACGAGAAAGTTCAATGCAGGAGAAACGATAGCGGAAGATATTACGCTTTACGCCGTATGGGAAAGCGACCAACCCGCGGTATCTGTAACGAGCGATGGCGTACGTTGGAACGCGTTAAGCGCGACTGCGAGTTATACCGTAGTAATTTCCGACTCGGAAGGCAGTCAGTTGTACAACAGGTCGGTAGGAACGACGACGGTAGACTTCGACTTTTCCGAACTGGCGTGCGGCGAGTACGTAGTAAGCGTTACGTACAACGACAATACTACGACGGTATACTACAACAACAAAGCGTTATCCAGAGTATCTCTGTTTGACGTACAGGACTATATACTCACCTTCAAAGGCGTAGCGAACGCCACGAGATATTCCATCAAGGTAGTATGCGGCGACGACGCCCACGAACACACGGCGGTAGCGTTGGGAGATTCTTTACGTTACGACTTCAGCAACTGTGAGATGAGAAAAGGCGGTATCGTCTTCGTAGTCACTGCAATGGCGGACGGTTATGCTTCATCGGTATCGAGAGCATTCGCCTTCGAGCAGAACTTAGGCGAGATAGAGATTGTCCGTAACGAACTTACCGAGACGGTAACATGGGGCGAAGTAGAGAATGCAGAGTACTATACCGTAACGGTAAACGACAAGGTATTCCTTACCACGGATAAATTCTTCTTTGTAGGCGGATACACGGGAGAAGTAGTAGTAAAGGTAGAAGCACGTGCATGGGGGTACAACTCTTCCGCAGACGAGATCACCTATACCAACGCGAAACTTTCCGCGCCGGTAGTAACTCTTAACGGTACCACTGTTACGTGGGACGCGGTAGACGGCGCGGTAGGATATATAGTAGAAACGGACGGAAAGTTGCAGGAAGTTACGGAAACGACCTTTGCGCTTACTGCGGCAGTCAGTGAAGTAAAAGTCACTGCAAAAGCGAGCAACGCGAACAACAACTCTGTAGCGACCGTTCTTACTGTAGCCAACGAGATAACCAACTTAAAGTACGCCCACAACGTGGTCACATGGGACGCGGTTTACGGAGCGAGTAAATACGTAGTAAAAGTAAACGACGGAAAAGAGACGGAAGTAACCGACAACTTTGCGAAGATCGCATTAACCAAAGCGGGAGACAACGTAATAACGGTAAGTTACGTAAAAGCGGAACAAGCCGAAGGCGCAAAGACGATAACGGTCAAAGCGTACATGGTTTCCTTTGAAACGGGCGAAGGCAACGACGAAGTAGAGTCGGTATACGTAGCGGTAGGCGACGCATACGAATTACCCGCGGCTACCAGCGGCGGATACGAATTCGTCGGTTGGACCAACGCGGCGGAGAACGGCAGACCTTACGTTAACGGTATACTTACGGAAGGCAAAGACCTTACAATGTATGCGACGTGGGAAGCCAAGTCCTTCATTATAACCATAGATTTAAGCGACCTCGGAGTATTACCCGACGGCGTACAACTCACCCACAAAGTATATTACGGTGAGGAATTCACGTTACCGACAATCGAATGTTCTGACACGACCAAAGCGTTCGGCGGCTGGACGAGCGAAGCCAACGGCGCAGGTTTGCAATACACCGACGCATACGGCGTATCGAGATTCGACTATCGTGAGACTTCGGACAAGACCTTCTATCCCAAGTGGATCGACGTCTTTACCTTTACGACGTTAAGCAACGGAACGTACTCGGTAAAAGCGGGTGAAGGTATCCAATATATTTCAACCGTAACCATTCCCGCAACTTACAATCAAATATCCGTTTCCACGATAGAAGCGGGTGCGTTCAGCAATCGTAAGAACGTAAAAATATTCAATATTCCCAACACGATTACCAACATAGAGCTTGGTATAAGCGGTCCTTACCAATCCGGTAGTGCGTTTTACGGTTGCACGGGTATCACGGCAATTAACGTTTACGACGCAGGCGCAACCGATCCTGCATACTATTCGGTAAA
>CAZVAB010000208.1:0-2642 GCA_964625045.1 uncultured Oscillospiraceae bacterium
CAGCGCCAAGAAGGACGATGTGTACCTCCGGGGTTTCCTGGGCCGGATGCTGTTCAGCAATGAAGACGTGTTCAAGCACGTTAACGTCCTGTCCGGCGGCGAAAAGGTCCGTTGTATGCTCAGCAAGATGATGCTCTCCGGCGCCAATGTGGTGCTGCTGGACCAGCCCACCAACCACCTGGACATGGAGTCCATCCAGGCTGTGAACAAGGGTCTGGAGGCCTTCCCCGGCGTGGTGCTCCTGGCCTCCCATGACCACGAGATGCTCACCTCCACCTGTAATCGTGTCATCGCCTTCCAGCCCGACGGCACCATCATTGACAAGTACGGCACTTACGATGATTACCTTGCCTGGATGGCTGAAAACAAATAATCGTCTTCTGTACAAGCCTAAAGAAGCTGTCATCCCGAGCGAGCGTAGCGAGTCGAGGGATCTTGGCACTGATGGGAGGAAAAGGGTATGTACTATGTCTACATTCTTTCCAATTGGAATGACTCAGTGCTATATATTGGCGTAACAAGCAACCTTGTCCGCCGCCTTTACGAACACAGAAACGGCCTGGCAGACGGCTTCACAAAGAAATACAATGTTCACAAACTCGTATTTTACGAACAGACCAATGATATATACAATGCGATTTCCCGAGAAAAGCAACTTAAAAAATGGAGTCGCAGCAAGAAGAACGCACTGATTTCGCTCAAAAATCCACAGTGGGTTGATCTGTCTGCAAATTGGGATTGACGTGCTTCTTTCATGCCACCATCTTCGCATATTTCAGTGCGTAGATCCCTCGACTTCGCTCGGGATGACCGCTCTTTGGGAGGATTAATATGGAAAAAATCTTAGATATCATCACCGCCAAAATGCAGCAGGCCTTTGCCGACGCAGGCTACGATGCTTCCTTTGGCCGTGTCACCGTGTCCAACCGACCCGACCTGTGCGAATACCAGTGCAACGGTGCCCTGGCTGCCGCCAAGCAGTACAAGTGCGCCCCCATTCAAATCGCCAACGCCGTGGTGGAGAAGCTGAACGCCGGCGATTACAGCATGATTGAAGCGGTGATGCCCGGTTTCATCAACCTGAAGCTCTCCGGCCATTTCCTGCAGGATTATCTGGAGCAGATGCGCACTGCGGAAGATTTCGGTGTTGAGAAGATCGGTGCCGGCAAGACCATCGTGGTGGACTACGGCGGAGCCAACGTGGCAAAGCCCCTGCACATCGGTCACCTGCGCCCCGCCATCATCGGTGAGGCCCTGAAGCGCCTGCACGCTTACCTGGGCTACAACGCCATCGGCGATGTCCATCTGGGCGACTGGGGCCTGCAGATGGGCCTGATCATTGCGGAGCTGCAGGAGCGCCAGCCGGAGCTGCCCTACTTTGACCCCGACTTCACCGGCGATTATCCCGCCGAAGCCCCCTTCACCGTGGACGAGCTGGAAGAGATCTATCCCACCGCTTCTTCCAAGAAGTCCGACCCGGACTTTTCCCACAAGGCCCATCAGGCGACTTTCGAGCTGCAGCAGGGCCGCCGGGGCTACCGTGCCCTTTGGGATCACATCATGCGCATCTCCGTGGCGGATCTGAAAAAGAACTACGACAATCTGGATGTCCACTTTGAAAAGTGGCTGGGTGAAAGCGACGCCGACCCCTACATTCCCGCCATGGTGGAGGACATGAAGGCCCGGGGCATCGCTGTCCAGTCCGAGGGTGCCTGGGTCATTCCCGTCACCGAAGAGGGGGACAAGAAGGAAATGCCCCCCTGTATTCTGGTCAAGTCCGACGGTTCTTCCATCTATGCCACCACCGACCTTGCCACCATGGTGCAGCGGATGCAAGACTGGAACCCGGAAAAGATCCTCTATGTCACGGATAAGCGCCAGAACCTGCACTTTGAGCAGGTGTTCCGTGCCGCCCGGAAGGCCGGCATCGTCAAGCCCGAAACGGAGCTGGAACACGTGGGCTTCGGCACCATGAACGGCGCCGACGGCAAGCCCTTCAAGACCCGGGACGGCGGCGTGCTCCGGTTGGAGCAGCTGATCCGGGACATGACCGATTTTGTCCGCACCAAGGTGGTGGAGAACAAGATTGTGGAAGAGAGTGAAGTGGAAGCCACCACCCAGAAGATCGCCATGGGCGCACTGAAATACGGTGATCTTTCCAACCAGCCCACCAAGGACTACAACTTCGACATGGAGCGCTTCGCCGCTTTCGAGGGCAACACCGGCCCGTACATTCTGTACACCATCGTGCGGATCAAGTCCATTCTTGGCAAATACGGTGCCTGGGAAAATCTTCCCATCCAACTGCCCGCCAATGAGTACGCCAAGGATCTGATGCTGGCCATCACCAAGTTTGCGCCCGCTCTGGAAGCAGCTCTGAAAGCCTCCGCCCCCAATATGATCTGCGCCTACATCTACGATCTGGCCAGTGCGGTCAACAAGTTCTACCACGAGACCCGGATCCTGGGCGAAGAGAACGAGGAGCTGAAAGCTGGCTACATCTCCCTCATCGCCCTGGCAAAGAACATTCTGGAAACCTGCATCCACATTCTGGGCTTCTCCGCCCCGGAGAAGATGTAATTCTTCGATGCCTCAAAAAATGACCCGGCTTGGTACCATTTCGGTACCAAGCCGGGTTCAGT
>CAZVAB010000209.1:0-2604 GCA_964625045.1 uncultured Oscillospiraceae bacterium
CAACAAAGCCGTATTCAGAGCCGCCCTCTGAACAGAGGCTCTGATCGTTTTCTAACAGTCTATAAAGCGGTGTACCTGCGGGTACACCGCTTTTGTTACCGTTCCGTTAATAATTTATTGCATTTCGTATCCATTTTGTAACTTTCTTGACATTTTTTATTTCCCCTGTTATAATGTCATTATATTCCATCCTTTTAAGGAGATTATTATGAGAAATTGCATCAGATTTTTCAGCATCCTTCTGTTGCTGGCATTGGTGCTGTGCCTGTTTGGCTGTCAGTCCAACGAGGACCCCACCGGTGATGCAACCACATCTGTTACCATTGCCCCTGTCCCCGCGCAGGAAATGTACAGCGCGGCGTTACAGGATCTATCAGATGCAAACAACTTGATCCTGACTTATCAGTACAACCAAAGCCGTATCATCGGTGCCGATACCTTTACCACCAAGCTATCCGGCACCTCCACCTTTACGGGGCTGTCCCAGGAGCTTCAGGCTGTGGTCACGCAGTCCATCACCTTCGGTACATACGGCGTGCAATACACCGAGCTGTATGATGACGGCAATGCCTATGTCACCACAAACGGCTGCAATTTCACCGCTGAAATGACCGGGGATGCCTTTCTTTCCAGACAACTTCCCGCCGCGTTGCTGGATGCCTCCCTGTACCAGAGCATCGCTGCGGAAACCACCGACGGCATCACCGTGATCTCTTTTTCCAATGCGACTTCCCTGGAAAGCTGGGAGCGCACCGGAGATAAGATCACCCTTGTCAGTGCCAGCGGCACCGCTACGCTGGACAAAAGCGGCGCACTGACCGGATTTACATACACCGCCAGCTACCTCTGGGGCACCACCACCTACAAATCGGATGTTTCCATGGAGATCTCCACGCCCCGAAAGTATGACATCAGCCAGGTCCACCCCGGATATCCCGAGACCTGCGTGACCATCTCCTGTCTGGATGCCCCGAAGCTCATTTTGCGGGCTGTGGGTGACATTTTCACCGCCCAGTCCTTCCAGTCCGAGGCCAACCAGCAGATATCCAGCGCGGCGCTGGATCTGATCCGCACGGATCACAACATCTATACCATCTCCGGCACCGGCAAGCAGATGGTCGCCTCCGCTGATTATCAGGTGACCTTGTCCGATTACCGGGGTGCCACTACGACCACCACCCAGTCCGACCACTATGAGAACGGTATTTTCACCCGCATTTCCAACGGCAGTGCCCCGGCGGAAACCGCCGAAACCCCCGATAACATCCGCATCCGCTGGGAAAACAATGTGCTCAACGGCCTGTTTGCCCTGACCTATCTGGACGGTGCGGAACTGACGGTGACAGACGACTTCTACATTTTGAATTTCAACGGAAATGACGCATACCGCAGTGCCATTTCCAGCAGCTTGAACACCGTCTTCTCAAGCGACCTGGACAGCTTGGCCACCTCTTACACGGATACCCTGGCCACCGGCTACCTGACCATCAACAAGCAAACCGGTCTTCCCACCGCTTTGGGCATGGCCTTCGCCCGCACCCATGTGCTGTACGGTGTTTCCTATCCCCTGACCTATCAGCTGGACCAGAAGCTGTACCTTTCCAATGTGGAATCTGAGGACACCGCCACGGATACCCCCGTAGAAAGCCAGCCCACGCCCCTTTTCTACCAGGTCACCGGGCCGGACGGTGCGCAGCTGTGGCTGCTGGGCACCATTCATGTAGGCGATGCCCGCACCGATAAGCTTCCTGCGGAAATCTACAACGCTTTCCGCTCTGCCGATGCGCTGGCAGTGGAATATGATGTCAATGCGTTTCTGGAACAGGTCTCTTCCGATCCTGCCATTCAAAGCGCTCTGGCAAGTCTCTATTACTACCAGGATGGCACCAGTACGGCGGATCACCTGTCCCTTGACAGCTACGAGCAGGCATTGATCCAGCTGACCGCCAGCGGCTCCTACAGTACCAGCACCGGCTATATGCGCCCGGTGTTTCTCGCCAATCTGATTGAAGAATTCTATCTGGAACAGGGGTATCAGCTTTCCACCGACAATGGTGTGGATCTGCAGCTGCTGGAGCTTGCGGCACTTTCCGGCAAATCGGTCATCAGCATCGAGTCCGGCCTGTCCCAGATCCAGATCATGGCCTCTTTCTCCGACGGCTTGCAGCAATTGCTGCTGGACACCACCTTGGAAAATGGACTGGTGGGATACAACAACGCCATCACTACCCTTTATGAATTGTGGTGTCAGGGTAACGCGGAGCTAATCTATCCGCTGCTGTTTGCCGATGACGAAACCGCCCCCGATGCGGAACGCACTTACTGGCAGGAATACGACCAGGCTCTGATCACTGACCGCAACGCCACCATGCTCCAGTCCGCCATAGACTGTCTGGAAAGTGAAGAGACGGTCTTCTACGCCGTGGGCCTTGCCCATCTGCTTGGAGAAAACGGTCTTCTTGCCGGTTTGGAAGCTGCGGGATACACCGTCCAGCAGGTCACTTACAACTAAAACAAAGGATAGGGGGCAGCTCTTTGGAGCTGCCCCCTCAGTCTGTCAAAAAACTTCCCCAAAGCTCCTGTATCTGGTATAATAAAGGAAAC
>CAZVAB010000210.1:0-2591 GCA_964625045.1 uncultured Oscillospiraceae bacterium
ACAAGGATATGTCCATCACCGAGTTCCGCAACGCCTGCTCCGATTTTGCCGAGGATTTCATCCAGAAGCAGATGGGCGGCTTCAAGCGCCTGGGTGTCGTGGGCGACTGGGAGCATCCCTACCGCACCATGGACAAGCATTTTGAAGCCCAGGAAGTGAAGGTCTTTGGCCGGATGTTCGACAAGGGCTATATTTACAAGGGTCTGAAGCCCGTTACCTGGTGTCCCGCCTGCGCCACCGCCGTGGCAGAAGCCGATATCGAGTACAAGGACGATCCCTGTACTTCCGTGTATGTGAAATTTGCCATGAAGGATGACCTGGGCAAGCTGTCCCAGTTCGACCTTTCCAAGACCTACTTCGTCATCTGGACCACCACCATCTGGACCCTCCCCGGCAACATGGGCATCTGCCTGCATCCCCGGGACAGCTATGTGCTGGTCAAAGCTGACAACGGCGAGACCTACATCATGGCAGAAGCCCTGATGGAAAAGACCATGAAAATGGGCGGCTTCGAGCACTACGAAGTGCTGGCCACCTACCCCGGCAATTTCTTTGAAAATATGCTGGCCCAGCATCCTTTCCTGGATAAGACCTCCCGTCTGGTCAACGCCGAGTATGTCACCATGGATTCCGGTACCGGCTGTGTTCACACTGCCCCCGGCTTCGGTGCGGATGACTATAACACCTGTATGCGCTATGGCATGGATCTGGTGGTTCCCGTGGATGACTACGGCCGCCACACCGACTACGCCGGCAAGTACCAGGGCCTGAAGACCGAGGAAAGCAATCCCATCATCCTGGCTGATATGAAGGAAAGCGGCGTCCTGTTCGCTTCCGAAGAGATCATCCACTCCTACCCCCACCATGACCGCTGCAAGAAGCCCGTGATCTTCCGGGCAACTCCCCAGTGGTTCTGCTCCGTGGAATCTTTCAAGGAGCAGGCCGTTGCCGCCATCGAAAATGTCCAGTGGTTCCCCGGCTGGGGCGAAGACCGGATGGTCTCCATGATCCGGGAGCGTGCGGACTGGTGTATCTCGCGTCAGCGCCGTTGGGGTCTGCCCATTCCCGTGTTCTACTGCGAGGAATGTGACAAGCCCGTTTCCAACCCCGACTCCATCGCCAAGATCTCTGCCCTGTTTGAAGAGCACGGTTCCAACATCTGGTTTGAGAAGGATGCCATGGAACTGGTCCCCGATGGTTTCACCTGCCCCCACTGCGGCGGCAAGCACTTCCGCAAGGAAACCGACACCCTGGACTGCTGGTTTGACTCCGGCTCCACCCATTACGCTTCCCTCATGCACCGTACCCCCAAGCTGTGGCCCGCTGATGTGTATCTGGAAGGTGCCGACCAGTACCGTGGTTGGTTCCAGTCCTCCCTGCTGACCTCCGTCGGCGCACTGGATCAGGGTGCTCCCTTCCGCCAGGTGCTGACTCATGGCTGGGTGGTGGATGGTCAGGGCCGTGCCATGCACAAGTCTCTGGGCAACGGCGTGGATCCTGCCGACCTCATCAAGGACTTTGGCGCTGACATCATCCGCCTGTGGGCCGCATCCTCCGATTACCACGCCGATGTCCGCTGCTCCAAGGAGATCTTCAAGCAGATCGCCCAGAACTACCTGAAGTTCCGCAATACCGCCCGTTACTGCCTGGGTAACCTGGCTGACTTCGACCCCAACACCGACATGGTCCCCGCCCAGCAGCTGGAAGAGCTGGACAAGTGGGCACTGACCAAGCTGGACGCACTGGTCAATACCTGCAAGAATTCCTACAACAACTACGAATTCCACATGGTCTCCCACGCCATCAACGACTTCTGCGTGGTGGAGCTGTCCAGCTTCTACCTGGATATTCTCAAGGACCGGCTGTACTGTGAGGAGCGCAACGGTCTGCGCCGCCGCAGTGCCCAGACCTCCCTGTACCTGATCGTGGATGCCATGGCAAAGGTCTTCGCCCCCATCCTGGCCTTCACCTGTGACGAGATCTGGCAGTCCATGCCTCACCTGGCCAGCGACGACCAGCGGAACATCCTGCTCAATCAGATGCCCGCCTCCTTTGCCGCTTATCGGCTGGATGATACCGCCATGGAAAAGTGGGCCACCATCATGAAGCTGCGTCAAGATGTCAACGGCATTCTGGAAAAGGCCCGTGCAGACAAGCGGATCGGTAAGGCTCTGGAAGCCCACGTTTCCCTGTCCGCTGATAACGATGCCCTGAAGGCCGCCTGTGAGGGCCTGAACCTGGCAGAGATCTGCATTGTCTCCGCTGTGGACTGGTCTTCCCCGGAGGAAGGCGCCGAAGTTGGCACCGGTGTCAACTTCCCCGAGCTGACCATCGGTGTCAGCGAAGCCAAGGGCATCAAGTGCCCCCGCTGCTGGATGCACACCGTCAATTCCAACGAAGATGGCCTGTGCGACCGCTGCGCCTCCGTCATCGCAAAACTGGATGTCGAGCTTTGATTTTTACACCAAGGGCCCGGAGCAAACGCTCCGGCCCTTTTTCATGTGATCGTTTCCACAGTGCGCAGTACCGCAATACCCTTTCGGAGCTGCTTGATGCCCGTTTTCTCCACTTGCCGCTGCAAGCTGGTCATG
>CAZVAB010000211.1:0-2571 GCA_964625045.1 uncultured Oscillospiraceae bacterium
ACCGTGGACTGCGGCATCACCGCCGTGGAGGAGGCGAAGCTGTGCAAAGAGCTGGGCATCGATCTTGTCATCACCGATCACCACGAGTGCAAAAAGGTGCTCCCCGATGCCATTGCCATCGTCGATCCCCACCGGCCCGACGGCGGCTATCCCCACAAGACCCTCTCCGGCGTGGGCGTTGCCTTTAAGCTGGCCTGTGCCTTGAGCGGCGACCAGAACGAAGTGCTGAATGAATACGCCGACATGGTTTGTCTCGGCACCGTTGCGGATGTGATGCCCTTGCGGGGGGAAAACCGGGTGTTCGTATCCAGAGGTCTGGAAGCCATTCGCAACACCCAGCGTCCCGGCATTGCCGCACTGATGACAGAAAGCGGCTGTACCAAGGAAAATGTCTCCGCCACCTCCATCGGCTTCATGCTGGCCCCCCGGATCAACGCCGCCGGGCGCATGGGTCAGATCGATCTGGCTGTGGAGCTGTTTTTGACCGATGACGAAGCCCGGGCCGAGCATCTAGCAAAGGCCCTGTGTGACCTGAACCGCCAGCGGCAGCAGGTGGAGTCGGAGATCTACGAGCAGGCCGTGTCCATGCTGCCCCAGGGGCAGCCCCCGGAGGCCATCGTCCTGGCGGACGAAAGCTGGCACCAGGGTGTGGTGGGCATTGTCGCCAGCCGCATGGCGGAGGAATACTGCTGTCCCGCTTTCCTCATCTGCCTGGATGGGGATCACGGCAAGGCCAGTTCCCGCAGCTTCGGCGGATTTAATCTTTTCGCTTCCCTGACTGCCCTTTCCGATCTTCTGGAAAGCTACGGCGGTCACGAACTGGCTGCCGGTTTTACCATTTCCCGGCAGAATATTGCCGCTTTCCGGCAGCAGGTGTGCCAGCGGGCGGCGGCGTATTACGCCGATTCCACCCCCCGGACCACTTTGGACATTGACTGCGCCATCACCCCGGAGCTGCTCACCGTCCGGGGCATCGATGCGCTGAATGCGCTGGAGCCCTGCGGCAGCGGCTGTCCCAAGCCGGTGCTGATGATGGAGAAAATGACCGTCGAGCGGATCAGCGCCGTGGGCAACGGCCGGCATCTGCGGCTGCGGCTGCGCAGCGGCTACCACAGTATCAACGCCATCTATTTTTCCGCCACCGCCGAAACCGCCTCCATCGTCCAGGGGGATGTGGTGGATGTGGCGTTCCACCCCCAGGTCAATGAATTCCGGGGAGAGCGCACCGTCCAGATGAACGTGCTGGACATCCGCCCCAGTTGCAGCGTGGACTGTTCCCCGGAGCTGTGCGGTCACAGCCGCATCCAGGCCGGAACACTGACTGCCCAGGATGCCAGCGTTTTGCTCCCGGAGCGGGCCCAGCTGGCCATGGTCTGGAAATATCTGGCCAGCACCCCCCATTTGCAGGAAGAGCCCCTGTGCCTTTGCCGCAAGATCGTCCGCTGGTCCGGGCGGCCCCTGTCTCTGGGGCAGTTGCTCACCTGTCTGGATATTTTCCAGGATGTGGGTCTTCTCACCATGACCAGGCAGCATAAATACACCACCATTCGGCTCACCGCCGGCAGTCAAAAGGCCGACCTGAACCAGAGCCGCACCATGCAAATCCTTCTTCGCACGAAAGAGAGCTGAACACCATGGAAACTTTTGAATTCCATTATGACGCCATGCGGGCCACCATTCTCAAATGTATGCCCAATACCGACATGGCCCTGATCGACCGGGCTGTAGAATACGCCCAGCACAAACACTGCAACCAAACCCGAAAAGACGGTTCTCCCTATATCATCCACCCCCTGGCCGTCGCCAAGATCGTAGCGGAGATGGGGCTGGACACCGATGCCATTCTGGGTGCCCTGCTCCATGACTGCATCGAGGACACGGACGCTTCCCACGAAGAGATTGAAAAGCTCTTCGGTTCCACCGTTGCAGAGCTGGTGGAGGGCGTTACCAAGCTGACCCGTGCCAATTTCTCCTCCACCGAACAGGCTCAGATGGAAAACCTGCGGAAAATGTTCATGGCCATGTCCAAGGACATCCGGGTGGTGCTCATCAAGATCGCAGACCGGCTGCACAATATGCGCACCATGCAGTATCAGACCCCGGAAAAGCAGATCTCCAAATGCCGGGAGACCATGGACATCTATGCTCCCCTGGCCCACCGCCTTGGTATGCAGCGGATCAAGTGGGAGCTGGAGGATATCGCCCTGCGGTATCTGTCCCCCAATGAGTATGAGAGCATCATGTCCTACTTAAATGCCCACAAGGAGCAGGATGAGGCGTTCATGCGCACCATCCAGAGCAAGATCACCCAGCGGCTGGAATCTGTGGGCATCCACAACAAGACCTATGGCCGGATCAAGCACGTCTACTCCATCTACCGCAAAATGCAGGCCCAGGGCAAGACCATGGACGAATTGTATGATGTGTACGCCTTCCGGGTCATCGTGGACACCATTCCCGACTGTTACAACGTTCTGGGCCACATCCACGACCTGTTCAATCTGGTCCCCGGTCGTTTCAAGGACTATATCTCCACCCCCAAGCCCAATATGTACCAGTCCCTGCACACCA
>CAZVAB010000212.1:0-2558 GCA_964625045.1 uncultured Oscillospiraceae bacterium
AGTCATTGACAGACGGGGAGATTTTGAGTATACTGGCACTTGGAAAGACAACTGTCCACGGCACATTTTTGACTTTCAATTTGACAGGAGACGAAGCGTATGAAACAGATGATGAACGCCATCGTAAAGCCCACAGCGGGCCCCGGCCTGGAACTGCGCCAGGTGCCGGTGCCGGTACCCGGCCCCGGCGAAGTGCTGATCAAGGTACACAAAACCGCTATTTGCGGCACGGATGTGCATATTTTTAATTGGGACCCCTGGGCCCAGGAGCATATCAAGCCCCCCATGACCATCGGCCACGAATATGTGGGCGAGATCGCGGCGGTGGGCCCCGGCGTGACCGGCGTGGAGATTGGTCAGCGGGTATCCGGCGAGGGACATATCACTTGCCACCATTGCCGCAACTGTCACAATGGTGATATCCAGTGGTGCAAGGACACCATCAGCGTAGGCGTGGACCGGGACGGTGCGTTTGCCGAATATGTCTGCATCCCCCAGGAAAACCTGATCCTCATTGAGGACAGTTTGCCGGAGGATGTGGTGGCCTTTTTTGATGCCTTTGGCAATGCCACCCACACAGCCCTGATGTTCCCGCTGATCGGTGAAGATGTGCTGATCACCGGCGCTGGCCCCATTGGCATCATTGCAGCGGGAGTGGCGAAATTTGCCGGTGCCCGGAGAGTTATCATCACGGACGTGAACGAATACCGCCTGGAGCTGGCCCGGAAGATGGGGGTGGACGCAGCGGTGAACACCGCAAAAGAGGATCTGCCCCAGGTCATGAAGGAGCAGGGCCTGACGGAAGGCTTTGACGTGGGCCTGGAAATGTCTGGCAACGGGGGCGCACTGCAGCAGATGATCGGTGCCATGCGCAACGGCGGCAAGATCGCATTGCTTGGCATCAGCAACCGCCCGGTGGAGATGAACATGAACACCCTGATCACCAAGGGCCTGACCTTACAGGGCATTTACGGACGGAAATTGGACAATTGGCACCAAATGAGCTACATGGTGCAGGGCGGTCTGGATGTGAGCCCGGTGATCACCCACCGGTTCCACTATACGGAGTTTGAAAAGGGCTTTGAAGCCATGAATTCCGGCTGCTCCGGCAAGGTGATCTTGGATTGGACAAAGGAGGAAGCGTAATGAAATCGGCACTGAATTTGATCGAGCAGGAGCTGGAAGCCATCCGGGAAGCCGGAACCTGGCGGGAGGAGCGGATCATCACAACGCCCCAGCGTTCCCGCATTGACACCACGGCGAAGCCCGGTGTGGTGAACTTCTGCGCCAACAACTATCTGGGTCTCAGCGCAAACCCGGAGCTGATCGCTGCTGCCAAGGAAAGCTACGACCAGTGGGGCTTCGGCCTTTCCTCTGTCCGCTTTATCTGCGGCACCCAGCAGATCCACAAGGATCTGGAGGCGAAGATCTCGGGCTTCCTGGGAATGGACGATACCATCCTCTATTCCTCCTGCTTTGATGCCAACGGCGGCCTGTTTGAAACGCTGCTGGGACCGGAGGACGCGGTGATTTCCGACGAGCTGAACCACGCTTCCATCATCGACGGTGTGCGGCTGTGCAAGGCCAAGCGCTACCGTTACAGAAACAACGACATGGAGGACCTGCGCCGCTGTCTGGAAGATGCCAGAAACAGCGGCTGTCAGAAGATCCTCATTGCCACCGACGGCGTGTTCTCCATGGACGGCTATATCGCAAATCTGCCCGCCATCTGTGACCTGGCAGAGGAATTTGATGCCCTGACCATGGTGGACGACAGCCACGCTGTGGGCTTTATGGGCGCGCACGGCAAGGGCACCCATGAATACTGCGGTGTCATGGGCTGCATCGATATCCTGACGGGAACCTTCGGCAAGGCACTGGGCGGTGCTTCCGGCGGCTATACTGCTGCCCGTCAGCCTATCGTCGATTTGCTGCGCCAGCGCAGCCGCCCCTACCTGTTCAGCAATACCGTGGCACCGGCCATCTGCGCCGCTACCATCCGCACCATCGAGCTGCTGGAAGAGAGCACGGCTTTGCGGGACAAAGTTCACGAAAACGCCCGGTATTTCCGCAGTGAAATGGAAAAGCTGGGCTTCGACCTGCTCCCCGGCGAGCATCCCATTGTGCCGGTGATGCTGTATGATCCCAAGACGGCCCACGAATTTGCCCGGCGGATGCTGGAAAAGGGCGTGTATGTGGTGGCGTTCTGCTACCCGGTGGTGCCCAAGGGCCGGGATCGCATCCGTACCCAGATCAGCGCAGGACACACGAAAGCGGACATTGATTTTGCCGTCAAGTGCTTCGGGGAAGTCAAAAAAGAAATGGGACTGTAAGAAAAACGCTGCCAGCGGTTCTGCGGTGTAAATAGATGTGACCCAAATTGGTGAAAAGAAAAAGATATGATATAGCAGGTTGTAATTTGGCAGCGACGGAAGTCGTTGTCGAATTGCAACCTATGCCAAGGCCGTCAGGCCGCGGCCAGCTTTTCGCGCAGCAGTTCCACAGGACTTTTGTTACCTAGTGTTCGCATTGGTTTCCGGTTGCTCCAATACAGGTGC
>CAZVAB010000213.1:0-2547 GCA_964625045.1 uncultured Oscillospiraceae bacterium
CTTACCGGTGATCTTAGCCATGTTGTTTGCACCTCCTTTTGGACTTTTGGCCCCCGGACGCGCCGGGAGCAAGGATTGTCTACATTCGCAGACTAGTGTATTATACGCTTTCTTTTTTGTTTTGTCAAGAATTTCTTTATAAAAAATTGGGTTTCCGATGTTTTTCTGCAATTTGGCAATTTTATACAGCCTGTGATTGACTTTGTCCGCCGCCTTCGTTAAAATAGACTTATGGAGAAACAGAAAAAGGAGCGTATTCACAATGAAGCAACCGAACTTATCCCCGGGTGCCCAGATCGGCATCGGCTTTCTCTCATTTTTACTGTGCGTGGCCCTGTTTGCCACCGCCATTTGCGCCTGCCTTGTGGCCAGCAGCCGTGTGCTGACCAGCGCCGGCAATCTGCAGCAGATCATTCAGGAATTACTCACCGCCAGCAGCGGTCACGACACCGCCGCTGTCCCCCAGAAAGGCTACACAGTGCAGCCCCTGTCCGCCGCTCCCAGCGGGGACGGCATGGATCTGGACCTGGGCACGGACCTGGATATGACGGACGCCCTCCTGGACTTTATTATGGAAGCCGTCGAATCCCAAATCGGCGAGCTGCCCATTTCCCGTGAGGAGGTTGGGGACCTGATCGATCGATCCACCGCTAAGGACTATTTGGCGGAAAAGGCCGCCGGCATGGTCAGCGACTTTATCCGGGGCGAAGCCACCACCACCATCGAGCCGGAGGAGATCAGGCAGCTCATCGAAGAAAACGAAGAACTGATCTCTCAGGTCATCGGCGAGCCCCTGCCCTCGGAATTCACAGAACAGATCGTGACCTGGGTGGTGGAAAATGAAACCATCGAGCAGCTGAACAAAGAGGGCATCGTCAGCTTGATCCCCATTCCCGATGAAGTACCCCACCCCAGCCAGGGTCTGGCATCCTCCCTGTATCAGATGAATGAGATCATGGTGATCGTCCGTTCCGCCATTTCCCTCTCCGCCCTGTTGGGCTTTATCGGCGTTTGCCTGGTGCTGATGGCACTGATCGTCCTGTGCAACTGGGGCCGTTGGGGTATTGGTCTGCGCCGCTGCGGCTATCCTCTGGTGATTGCCGGACTCCCCCTGTTCCTCTGCCTGTCCGCCCAGTTTGGCACGCCCCCCAGCAACGATGCCATTGTAAAGGTTATCTGGCAGGCTGTGGCCTCCCTTTCCGGTATTTTCGGCATTGTTTTTGCGCTGGGTGCCGCTTTTATCACCGGCGGCTTCGTGTTGGCCCACCTGCAAAAGAAAGCTGCCACGCCAGTGGTAACGGCCCCTGTGATGGCAGAATCCGTCCCCCAGGAAGCAGAAGCCATTTCCGTTCAGGAAGCTCCCGCAGAAGAGGCTTTGACCGAAGAAGCCCCCTCTCCTCAGGAATGACCTATGATCTACAAATGGAATGTGACCATCCCCGCCCTCAGCGGTGATACGCCCCGCCGGGGCTATGTGTACCTGCCGGAGGATTATGACAAAACCCGGGCCCGCTATCCGGTGCTGTATATGTTCGATGGGCACAATGTATTTTTCGATGCCGATGCCACCTACGGCAAGTCCTGGGGCATGGCGGCCTATCTGGAACAGACGAAGCTGCCCCTGATCATCGTCGCCATTGAATGCAACACCCAGGGCTTCAACCGGCTGAACGAGTACACTCCGTTCCCCTTTGACTACAAGGGAATGCACTTTGAAAGCAGGGGCAAGCTTTACATGGACTGGCTGGTGGAAGAACTGAAGCCCGCCATTGACCGGGATCTTCGCACCCTGCCGGACCCGGAAAACACCTGCATCGCCGGTTCTTCCATGGGCGGCCTGATGAGCCTGTATGCCGTCAGCGCCTACAACCATATCTTCCGCAAAGCCGCCTGCCTGTCCCCCAGCATCTGGACGAACCCGGAGCAGGTAAGCGCCATGCTGGAGAACGCCCACTTTGCCCCCGGCACCAATGTCTACCTGGACTATGGCAGTGCCGAGCTGCACAACCATTCGGACATTCTCCCGGGAGACGGCACAGTGCTGCCCCTTTTGGAGCGTGCCTGCGTGCAGCTGCTGCAAAAGAATGTGCACCTGTCCTTCCGCATCACCCCCGGCGGCAAGCACTGCGAGGCCAGCTGGGAAAAGCAGATCCCCATTTTCATAGCCTGCCTGGGCCTTACCGGGTAAACAGAAGCGATTTCTGTGTTGACATTTCCACATAACTGTGTTATATTGCCACTAACAATAGAATACGAAAAAGCGATGACGAAGACGGATACCGCAATGCGTTTCACAGAGAGCCGGGGATGGTGGGAGCCTGGCAAATAGCGGCGGCGCATCCCATCCCTTCCGAGCTGGGTCTCTCAACCGCACCCCGCAAGTAGAGGACTCCGTGTAGGCTACGTAAGTGCATAGGGCTTGTTGGAGCCTGAAAGGGGCGCAGGGCACCGACCCTGGGCAATTTGAGTGGTACCGCGGGTATTGTATGACAAGGGGCGTGTTGCAAAATGCGCCGAAAAGGAAAACCACATCAACCAACCTCAAAA
>CAZVAB010000214.1:0-2512 GCA_964625045.1 uncultured Oscillospiraceae bacterium
TTTCCGACAAAAAAATATTTTGGCTGGAAAGGGGGATTTCAGCACTTTTCCCTCGAATTGTTAAGGAAATATTACACATCCGCTCAGTTCATCGTTCCCTCCGCCCGGTCAAACAGCGTACCGATGCGCTGCCGCAGGGCCATGGCCTCCGGGGAATTTTCCGTCCCCGCCGTCTCTATCCACCTCTTGGATGCCGCCTGTGCCTCCTGCAATGTCTGCAGATCCATGCTCAGGTTCGCCACCCGGAACGTGGGCAGGCCCGATTGTCTTGCCCCAAAGAAATCACCGGGGCCCCGGAGTTTCAGATCCTCCTGGGCAATTTTGAAGCCATCGGTGGTCTTGCACAGGGCTTTCAGCCGCCCCACTGTTTCCATGTTCCGGTTGTGGGTGGTCAGAATGCAGTAGCTCTGGCTGCTGCCCCGGCCCACCCGACCCCGGAGCTGATGCAGCTGGGAAAGGCCAAACCGGTCCGCGTCCTCAATGACCATCAGCGTTGCGTTGGGCACATCCACGCCCACCTCGATCACCGTGGTAGCCACCAGCACATCCGCCTCTCCCCGGGCAAAGGATGCCATGGCCGCTTCCTTTTCCGCCGCCTTCATCTGCCCGTGGATCAGGCATATCTTCAGATCCGGGAATACGGTCTGCTGTAAGGTCTCCGCCCATACCGTCGCCGCCTTGATGCCCAGCTCCTCATTCTCCTCCACTGCGGGGCACACCACGAAGCACTGATGCCCCTGCTCGACCTGCTTGCGGATAAAGGCATTGATCCTGGGGCGGTAGCTCTCCCCCACCAGGAACGTATCCACATTTTTCCGCCCCGGCGGCAGCTCATCGATGATGGAAACATCCAGATCTCCATACAATAGCAGCGCCAGTGTCCGGGGAATTGGCGTGGCAGACATCACCAGCAAATGGGGGTCGCTCCCCTTGGCGGACAGTTTCGCCCGCTGGGCAACACCGAACCGATGCTGCTCATCCGCGATCACCAGCCCCAGATTATGAAATTTCGTGGTATCCGTCAGCAGTGCGTGGGTGCCGATGACCAGATCCGTGTCACCCTTCTGGATTCTCTCCCGCACTCCCTGCTTCTGCTTAGGTGTCAGTGACCCAGTCAACAGCGCCGTGGAAATGCCCATGGGTTCCAGCAGCCGGGAAAGGGACTGGTGATGCTGCTCCGCCAATATCTCCGTGGGCACCATCAGCGCCGCCTGCTGGCCATTCTTAGCCGCCAAAAATGCCGCTGCCGCCGCCACCATGGTCTTGCCGCTGCCCACATCTCCCTGCACCAGCCGGTTCATAGGTGCGCCGGACGAAAGATCTTCCAGGATCTCCCCAATGGCTCTTTTCTGGGCCTTCGTCAGCTCAAAGGGCAGTGCCTGAAAAAACGCCCCCAGATCCAAAAAGCGATAGGCTTCCGCCTTTTTTTCCGACCGTGCCGCCCGCATCAGGGACAGTCCCGCGGAGAAGACAAAAAATTCTTCAAAAATCAGCCGTTTTTTCGCCAACTCCGCTTCTGCCATATTGGCAGGCTCATGGATAGCGGTGTAAGCCCGGTCCGCGCTCAAAATATCAAATTCCCGGCGCACCGATTCTGGCAGCACTTCTTCCGGCGGATCGCACACCGCCAGAGCCTGACGCACTGCTTTCAGTACTGTGCTGTTGTTCAGCCCCGCGGTCAAGGGGTAAATAGGCAGCACCCGCCGGGTGGTCACCGGCTGGGAATCCAGCGCTTCAAACACCGGGTTTGTCATATTGTAGCCCACGAAATCCCCGGAAAGCGCCCCGTAAAAGATGTACTCCTGACCGTAGCGCAGCTGCTCCGCCGCGTACTTATTATTAAAGAACGTCAGGTTGATCCTTGCCGAATGATCCGCCACCTGCACTCTGGTCAGATCCAGGCCCTTGCGGATGTGGGCCGTTCTCGGGGTGTTCATCACCATGCCACGAAAGCACGCCGGCTGATCCGGCTCCAGTTTTTCAATAGGAATGATCCGTGTCCGGTCCTCATATCCCCGGGGAAAATGGCAGATTAGATCCCCAAGCGTAAAAATATTCAGTGCTGCGAATTGCTTGGCCTTGGTTGGCCCGATCCCCTTGAGGATCGTCACCGGATCTGTCAGCTTTGCCATGGGTCACCCCTCCTTTTTTGCCATTATACCACATTCAAATCCCGTTGGAAACGGGAAATTCCTTATAAAATGAAAAAACTCCCTCCAACTTAAAGTCGAAAGGAGATATTTTCAGAGAAATCAGGCCAGCTTGTTCAGCTTCAGAGTCATGCTGCTCTTCTTCCGGGCAGCGTTGTTCTTGTGCAGGAGACCCTTGTTGACAGCCTGGTCAACTGCCTTGACGGCAACCTTGTAGGCAACTTCGGCAGCGGCCTTGTCACCGCCGACCAGAGCGGCGTCAAACTTCTTCAGGGAGGTCTTCAGCTCAGACTTATTGGCCTTGTTGTTCTCGTAAGCAATCTTGGAAGAAATGACATCCTTCTTAGAGGACTTGATGTTGG
>CAZVAB010000215.1:0-2507 GCA_964625045.1 uncultured Oscillospiraceae bacterium
TACCATAGATGGGGCGGATTTGGTAGGGGGGATTAAATCAGAGTTTCCCTAGGTAACAAAAGTCCTGTGGAACTGCTGCGCGAAAAGCTGGCCGCGGCCTGACGGCCTTGGCATAGGTTGCAATTCGACAACGACTTCCGTCGCTGCCAAATTACAACCTGCTATATCATATCTTTTTCTTTTCACCAATTTGGGTCACATCTATTTACACCGCAGAAAATTTTCTTTGTAAATTTCACCAAAAATATTGCAATTGATTTGGTGATGTGGTATATTTTTAAGTTAGAGAGTATTTATTCTAATTTTTGAACAATAGAGGGAGAAATTACTATGGCATCTCAGGAAAAGATCCGCAATATTGCCATTATCGCCCACGTTGACCACGGCAAGACCACCCTGGTGGACGAGCTGTTGAAGCAGGGCGGTATTTACCGTGAAAATCAGGCCACCCAGGACCGGGTCATGGACTCCGGCGATCTGGAACGGGAGCGTGGCATCACCATTCTGGCGAAGAACACTTCCGTGTATTATAAGGATACCAAGATCAACATCGTGGATACCCCGGGCCACGCCGACTTTGGCGGCGAGGTGGAGCGTATTCTGAAAATGGTCAACGGTGTCATTCTGCTGGTGGATGCCGCCGAAGGCCCCATGCCCCAGACTCGCTTCGTGCTGCAAAAGGCACTGGAGCTGGGCCACAAGGTCATCGTGGCTGTGAACAAGGTGGACAAGCCCGATGCCCGCATCCACGAAGTCATGGACGAGGTTCTGGAGCTGCTGCTGGAACTGGAAGCCACCGACGAGCAGTTCAATTCCCCCACCGTCTTCTGCTCCGGTCGTCAGGGTACCGCTTCTTACTCCCCCGACGAGCCCGGCACCGATCTGACCCCCCTATTCGAGACCATCGTGCAGTATATCGATCCTCCCCAGGGCGACGAGAACGCTCCCCTGCAGCTGCTGGTCAGCTCCATTGACTACAATGAGTATGTGGGCCGCATTGCCGTGGGCTGTGTGGAGCAGGGAACCATCAAGGTCAACCAGGAAGTGACTGTTTGTGACTATCACGACCCCGAATTCAAGCAGAAGGGCAAGGTCGTTGCCCTGTACGCTTTCGACGGTCTGGGCAAGGCACCCATCCAGTCCGCTTCCGCTGGTGAGATCGTGGCATTTTCCGGCATTGCGGATATCACCATCGGCCGCACCATCTGCGCGCCCGATGCTGTTCAGGCGCTGCCCTTTGTGAAGATCAGCGAACCCACCATCGAAATGACCTTCGCCGTCAACGATTCCCCCTTTGCGGGCAAGGAAGGCAAGTACGTCACCTCCCGGAATATCCGTGACCGGTTGGAAAAGGAACTGATGAAGGACGTTTCCCTGCGGGTCACGGAGCAGCCCAACAACGATGCGTTCAATGTGGCAGGCCGTGGTGAAATGCACCTGTCCATCCTGATGGAGACCATGCGCCGGGAAGGCTTCGAGTTCTCCGTGTCCACCCCCCGGGTGCTGACCAAGGAGATCGACGGCAAGCTCTGCGAACCCATCGAGCGGATGGTGGCAGACGTGCCGGAGGAGTGCATGGGCGCTGTCATTGAGAAGATGGGCCGCCGTAAGGGCGATCTGCTGGCTATGACTCCCATGGGCAGCCGCTATCGCCTGGAATTCCTGGTTCCCTCCAGAGGCCTGTTCGGCTACCGGAACGAATTCCTCACTGATACCCGGGGCGAGGGCATCATGTCCTCCGTGCTGGATTCCTACGCACCTATGAAGGGTGAGATCGAGCGCCGTCAGGTGGGTTCCCTCATCGCTTTCGAGACCGGCGAAGCCTGCACCTACGGTCTGGCTGCCGCACAGGAGCGTGGCGCGCTGTTCATCGGCGCTGGTACTCCGGTCTATGCTGGCATGGTGGTTGGTATTTGCAGCCGGAACGAGGATATGACCGTCAATGTCTGCAAGAAGAAGCAGCTGACCAATATGCGTGCCGCCGGTTCTGACGAAGCACTGCGCCTGACCACACCCCGGATCTACTCTCTGGAGCAGTGCCTGGAATTTTTGGCAGACGATGAGCTGCTGGAATGCACCCCCAAGAGCCTGCGTATTCGCAAGCGCACCCTGGATCACTCCATTCGGATGCGGGAACTGATGAAAAAGCGCAATCAGGAGTAATATTTAAGGCGGCCTGCCAAAGGCCGCCTTTTGCTTTTGTATGGTATCTGCCCCTTAGGAACGGATGGCTCCTACCAAAGCCTTCCCCAGAGGGGAAGGTGGCAAAAATCTTTGATTTTTGACGGAAGAGGGGGATATTTTGGAAGAAATATCCTCGCCGGTAGGCGAAATGTCCGCACCTCTCCCGGCCTCGCTTGCGCTCGGCCACCCTCCCCAAAGGGGAGGGCTTGGGGAACGGATTGCATCATCGAAAAGCTATGTCATCCCGAGCGCAGCCGAGGGATCTTGGCACTAGGGAAACTCTGATTTAATCCCCCCTACCAAATCCGCCCCATCTATGGTAT